>CALYQE010000036.1 GCA_945281075.1 uncultured Lactobacillus sp.
GCTGGTAAATAGAAATTGGAGAATTATTATCTATTGATATATTGCTCATAGGGATCCATTCCTTTTTTAAATGAATTAATTATAGTAATGTCTTTATTTTCATTATAAAGCATTATACTATTAGGCCTAAAAGCAACATAGATAAATAAGTTAATCAGCTATAGAATTATTTTCTCTTTCTTCACCAGTGATAATTTGTGGTCCAGCGCTTGTGCCCAAAAGTGATGCTCCCGCTTCAAGCAAAGACAATGCCTGCTGACGATTCCTGATCCCACCTGATGCTTTTACTAAGCACTTATTTTTGGCAATCCGTTTTAACAACTGAATATCATCAATAGTTGCGTGACCTCCCTTGCCCCAACCGCTTGAGTTCTTAAGATAGGTCGCTCCAGCATCTCTTGATAATTCGGCAGCTTTAATTTTTTCATCACGCGTCAACATACCAAATTCCAGCATAATTTTTACTATTTTGCCTTTAGCAGCATCAACAACCGCTGCAACTTCTTTTTGGTATTCGTCATACATGCCAGCCTTTAAAAAGCCAACATTGGGCATCCAATCTAGCTGATCGGCACCGTCTTCAAAACATTTTTCTGCTTCAAAGACTTTTACCTCAGTTTTTTGCGCACCCATAGGGAAACTCATACAAGTGGCAACCTGAATATTAGTTCCCGCTAATTCTTTTCTAGCTAGTTTTACCCACTGTGGTTGAATCATAACACCATTAAAACCAAAATGCTTGCAGTCATCACATAACTTTTTAATGCCATCTGGAGTGAGCTCAGGATTAACATTAGTATGTTGGATTTTTGCCGCTAATTCCTCATCTGATAAATTTAACATTGTTAACCGCCTTTCGTTTTTTTAAATAAGTTTTCTATTCTTTGCAATGACTTGTAATCGCTTACAGTTATATGTAAACATTTACAGACGTCTATGTCAAGACTAAAATTATTTTTTCCTTATCACTAGCATATTTCTTTCAAAGGGTTGTCGACTTACTGTAATAAAAAAGGCGCGCCTTTAGTTGGCCTGCCTTTAATTAAATAAATATTTTTAGTTTTACTGCCTCAAACATTTTTTTCGATATAACTTATTTTGAAGCAATAATTACATTGAAACTTTTTACTTATTTTTAGCTAGTTTAATTGCATAGTCTATCGCATTCTCCAAACTTATTTCATTAGCCGTTCCCTTTAGAACCTGATCAAAAGCTGTTCCATGATCTACAGAGGTTCTAATGATGGGTAAGCCTAAAGTCACATTAATTCCGGCGACGCTATTCCATTTTTTCTTTTCTTTATCATAATGAAAGCCGACCATTTTGACAGGAATATGACCTTGATCATGATACATGGCAACCACAATGTCATACATGCCGCCAATACACTTCGCAAAAACCGTGTCTGCTGGAATTGGTCCTTCAACATCAATTCCTTGTATTTGCATATTTTTAACTGCCGGAGCAATTTCTTTGATTTCTTCGTCACCAAATAGGCCATCTTCGCCTGCATGTGGATTCAAACCTGCAACTGCAACCTTTGGCTGAACAATTCCTAAGTTCCGGCATACTTCGTTGGCAAGACGAATACACTCTTCAATTCGCTGCTTTTTAACCATGTCACAAGCCTGGCGCAAAGAAACATGAGTTGAAACATGAACGACGCGCAAATTTTCATGTGCTAACATCATTGTATAGTTTGGTGTATTGGTAAATTTACCGTAAATTTCGGTGTGCCCAGCATAATGGTGACCCGCTAAATTCATTGCTTCTTTATTCAAGGCGTTGGTCACAGTTGCATCGATTTCATGATGGTTAGCCAATTCGATCACTTTTTTAACATACTGAAAAGCGGCATTACCAGCCATTTTGCTAACCTCGCCAAATTTAAAGTGATTAATGTCAACTTCATGCATGTCGTATACATCCATTACGCCATATACAAATCTTGCATCTTTTACATCAGCAATTTTATTAAGTTTTACTTTACGATCAGGTAGCTTTTCCATTACTTTTTCAAGCACATTACTGTCGCCTATTAATAGCGGACGGCATTTTTGGTAAAGTTCTGGATTTTGAAAAACCTTCAGCGAAATTTCCGGTCCTATACTTGCAGGATCTCCCATTGTAATCCCCACAATTGGTCTATCCATGAGCTTATCTCCTTTTATTAACTACTTCTTATACTCACTATAATACTTGTCCAAAGTTTTTTGAATAGTCTGGACTGCCTCAGCACTCAAGCCATTGAATGGAGCACGGGGCATTCCCACCGGAAAGCCCATCAGATTGGTCGCTTCTTTTACTATTGTATTAGGATTGCCTAACTTAAAGCAATTTCTAAACGGACGAATAGAATCCTGAGCCTTCCGAGCTTGAGCCCAGTCGCCTGCTTGATAATTTTTGTAAATAGAAACCATAATTTCCGGCAAAACATTTGCGCAGGCTGCAATTCCGCCTGTGCCACCAGCTTTCAGCGTCCATAAGATTAGCGAGTCGTTACCCGAAATAACCGAAAAATCCATATCTCGTGTTAGTTCAATGTACTGTAAGATATTATCAAAGTTACCACTTGAGTCCTTAATGCCGGCAATGTTTGGCAAAGCAGCCAGTCGTGCTACAGTTTGCGGTGCTAAAGCGTTTCCTGTTCGAGCCGGGATATTATAAAGCAAAATAGGAATGTTTACCGCATCATTTAATGCCTTGTAATGTTTATACAAATCTTCTTGCGAGGCTTGGGCAAACCAAGGCGTAATTACTGATAATGCATCAGCACCTAGCTGCTCAGCTTGCTTTGACAGCTCAATCGTTTCGGCCGTTGAAACACAGCCCGTTCCTACGTAGACGGGAACGCGGTGATTTGCTTCTTCAATTACAGACTTCACTACCTTCAGCTTTTCATCGTGATTAAGAATATATCCTTCGCCATTCGTACCTAAGGTAAAGAGTCCACTGATGCCAGCAGCAATTTGCCGGTTAACCTGATTTTTCAACTCAACAAAGTTGATGTTCCCCTCATTATCCATTGGGGTGATCATTGCAGCAATAATACCATGTGCAATTTTTTGCTTGCTCATTTTAAAGTTCCTCTCAATTTCTACATCACTGACTTATACACCATTTCAATATCCTTACGGGACAACTTCTTCATATTATGACTAAGAAGGCGCTTTTGTTCCAAAGCAGAATCAACCAAGAAGTCCAGATCAGAAGCTTTAACACCAAATTTCTTCAAATCAGTTGGAATTTCTGTTTCTTTAACAACTTCAGCAATTTTATCTATTACGAAGTCAGCCTTTTCTTCAGTGGATTTTCGGCCAGCTTGCGGCCAAATGTTATCATATAAAATAGCCAAGCGATCTTTAATAGCTGGCTTGTTAGCTTCCATGCCTGCCTTGAATAAAATAGCGTTAGAAACGCCATGAGCAATATGAAACTTACCGCCAAGAGGATATGATAGTGCATGAACAATATTGGTTCCTGAAGCTGTAATTGCAACCCCGCCATAGAATGCTCCCAGCTGCAGTGCTTCACGTGCCTTAATATCAGAAGGATCCTGATAAGCTTTCACGATATTTTTAAAAATTAATTTTGCTCCAAGAAGTGCAACGCCGTCACTCATTACGGTGGCATTTTTAGCGGTGAAGCATTCAACACAATGACTTAAAGCATCAATTGCCGATGATGCTAGGATTGCCTTAGGCAAATTCTTGACATTGTCAACATCCAAAAGCACTAAGTCGGGAAGCATCGCATCAGAAACAATTCCTGACTTAACCTGTTTTTCGGGGATGCCAACAATTGCATTGATAGTTGCTTCTGATCCAGTCCCTGCAGTAGTCGGAATAAAGACGGTTGCGCAGTGCTTTTGTGCTTTTGTAGGATCATCAATCAAGTCTTTAACGCTTAGATTTGTATGTAGCAACAGTGAAATTAGTTTTGCGGCATCCATGACTGAGCCTCCACCAATTGCAACAATCGTATCAAAGTTAAACTTGCTTACTTTTTGAAAAAGCTCATCAATCTCAATGTAGCTTGGCTCAGGCTTGATTTCCGCTTCGATCTGATACTGAACCTCGTTTTCTTTAAAATAATTTTCTAGCGGTTGAACCAAACCTGCCTTCTGTAGGCCTTTATCCGTAAACAGCAAGACGTTGGCATTTTTTCTGGTTTTAAGAAAAGCTCCTAGGTTATCCAGCAGTCCTTCGCCCAAATACACCCTTTGCGGTAATTTCAAAAATGCTTGTTCTGACATGTTACTCTTCTTCCTTTCCTTTCTTAATCCAGTTTTCAGTTAGTTCAACAAATGCAATGTTTTGTCTGAAGTAAGTAAAAGTTAAATCAATTTTTCCATCCAACGTAGGTTTTATTGATGGGTACGAAAACTCTTTATTCTTTTTATCTTTTGAATTGTTGGTCAACGCATAGCCGCTGCCTTCAGCTACATTTTTGATGTAGGGCCAAGTTTTACCCTTATCTTGTGAAATTGCCACCGTCATCGGTGCACGCGGTGCACCCCAAAAGGCCACCCTGTCCTGCTCTGTATCTGAAACATCCTTTGCCTTAGTTTCATCTGAAAACAAAGATAATCTCCTGACTTTAGCATTTTTTGCGCTAGACATATTAAAGGCTAAAATTATGTTACCATCCGGCAACAGAGCAGCTTGAATGGAAGAATTGTTGTTTGGCAGATTCGTTGCCTTTGGAGATGTCCAGCTGATTCCGTCCTCAGAAAAAGAGCGATAAATATAATCTGCCCAACGACTCCTAAAGAACCCAACGTAGCCATCCTGATTGAGCAGCTTGACAATACTCATTTGCACGCAGCCCCGACTATTCGGTACTTCATGTTCTATCCACGTCTTGCCTTCATCCACAGAAACCCGAACGCAGCTATAATCGTAACTGCCATCCCAAGGCCTACCATCGCTACTTATTACGCAGTGATAAAGTGGCAAAATCCATTCTCCCTTGTCAGTAACGACAAGAGGATGACGTATAAACAATCCTGTTTCATCCGGGAAAAGATTACTTTGTTTACTCCAAGTTTGTCCCTGGTCGTGAGAAACGCGATATTGAATAATTGCGGTATCCTCATTGCCACCATCTTGAGAAGTGTAAAGCAGCCAAACATCACCATTTGGTGCATTGAACAAAACTGGATTTTGATCAGAGCGACCAGGATTTTCAGACATTGCCACCGGCTTTGTCCAGTAGTTTTCATCTTTCTTCATTCGGGACAAAAAGATTGTAATGTCAGCCATCCCCTCTTCTGTTCCTGAAAACCAAGTGCATAAAGTATCGCCATTTTCTAACAGTAACAAATTAGAAGCATGACTTTGTATTCCTGACTCAGGTAATAACATTGTTTTTTCAAAGTTAGCAGTTAAGCTTTCTTGCAGTTTCATGACGCTTCCTCCTTCTTTTTTATAGTTCGTAATTTATTTAAGCCAAACATAATTAAACTTGGTTCCCCAAAGGCACCTGCTTTGGAAATCATATTAATCCCATCGAATTCTCCTCCATTAATTTCTAGCAATGGCATCCCCATTGCAATCTCTTCTTTAATTACCGTTCCCTGAGCTTTGACCATTCGCAAAATACTTTGTGCAGTGGCTCCCCCTGTAACAAACAAACCAGAAATCGGAAACTTTTTAACAACTCGACGACAAATGCCCGCTAGTGTTCTCTGCACAATGTTTTCCATTTCAGCCTTGCTAACCCCCACAGAATTAAACTGTTCTTTCGTTTTCTTTAAATTAGCTTGTTCAAGGGAAGCAGATGATACTAAAGCTAAATTTCGGCCACTTTTTAATATGTGTAAGGCCTGGTCAACATACTTTGAATAATTTTCTGATCTATATATCTCATAAATCGGCAATGAGATGATATCTAATCCATTTGCTTTGGCATACAAAAGCTGTTTTCGCGTTTTGCTACTGACGCTGCCGACTAACGCAATAGCAGGTATGCTAGTCTCATTTTTCCTGACCATTCCTTCAATCAGGCCTGATGAGCCTACCCATAAAATCTTTCCCTTAATGTTATGAAAAAGCTCGGTCAAACGAATTAAATCATCATCGTTTTCGGTATCAAAACCAAAACATTTTTTACTCAAGTCTAGTTCAAGCCCACCTCTTAAATCTGAAAGCGAGTAATACTGAACACTATTTGCACCAAAGCACTTTTTTAAAATCAGCTCAGTATTATCTATTTTTACTGGCTTAATAGGATCGTAAGCAAACTCTGTCTTCTTTAGTTCAACTCTATTGACAAAAAGTTTTTTATTGATTACTTGCCTTCCTAAATCGGGTAAAGCCGGCGCAAAAACCACATAATCAGGTAAAAAGCTTTCATTTATTGCCTTGAGTTCAGAAATGATATTACCTCGTAAGGTTGAATCAATTTTTTTATAAACATAATCAAACCGGTTAACATCAATCGAATTTAAAATTGTTTTGACTTTTTCATAAGCTGCTTTTTCAGAATTATTCCTAGTTTCGGTATCAAGTACACAAGAGGAGTTATACGCAATATTAAGCGCTGAAAAGAAAACGTTTACCGGCATGCCTTCTTCCGTGAGCTTTACTCCCGTATCATTCGCACCAGTAAAATCATCTGCAATTATCAAAAATTTTTTCATTTTCTCACCCCATCTCTTATCCCGCTTACATAACTAATCTTAAATTCATTTAAAAAAAGAAAGTAGTTATTTGCGTTTAATTTTTAAACATTATTTAGTTGATCAAAAAAGAAGTATAATTAATCCAAAACCATGTTTAAAATTGAAACAAGGAGGACAAAATGACTGCTAAAATTTTGTGTATTGTCCCTTACCCCGGACTCAAAAAAAAGGTTGCGCACTTCTTTACCCAAATGACTAACGAAAACCCAGAGCTTGACGTTAAAATTAAGATCGAACTGGCTAACCTAGCTAACAAACGTGAATTGAGCAACCTAGTTAAAAATAATTATTTTGATTTACTGCTTTCAAGGGGTGGCACTTTTGATTTTTTGAAGGATCAAACTAATGTACCTGTGATTGACATTGGTATTTCACAGTACGATATTATCCGGACAATTAGGAATATTCCCAACATCAATAAGACTGCAATTGTTTGCTACGATGCCTTCAATCAGACAATCACCGAAACATTAGCCCAATTTAACCTTAAGATGACAAAATTTGTTGTTAAAAAGAAAATAGATATTAATAAAGCCATGAGCAGACTTTCAACTATGGGTTATGACAATATTCTTTGCGATTCGGGAATAATTTTAGCCTCAAACAATATCTACCACTTTAATTCATACCTAATTGAGTCCGGAGATGAGGTAGTCTATCAGGCACTTAAAACCTGCTTTCTTTTGCTTAAAGAAAAGCAGAGAAACACTAACTATTTTAATTTGCTATCAGAATCTCTTAACGCTTTTCACGACTACACACTTTTTTTTGAAAAAAATAATTACTTTAACGTCTTATTCAGTACCAGTAAAAGCAAAATTGGCAGTCTATCTCAAAAAATTCGAAAGGCAATCAATGAGCATAAGCAAATTCTGACTTTTGAAGGTTGTACTTGGCACATGTTAGTTAAGCAAACCGAATCATTTTCAATTATCACAATTGATAATCTTGGAAAGCTTGACCAACAGAATCAATTGATGCAGTATGATTTTGAATACATTTCATCAATTTATTCAATATGTTACGATAAGCACTTTTTTAAACTTTTGGATTATTATGCTGCTTTAACAACACCAATTTCTTTAATTGGTGCAAATGGTTTAGTAAAAGAATATTTATGTTCTTTAATTGCTCACAAAACTAAAAATCAAGAACTACCACCTGTATTACTCAAGCTATCTAATCATGAAGATTTACAGAAAGCCACTACTGACACCAATTCGATTTTTTTTGAAAATCATCGTCTCATTCAGCTTGTTGGGGTTGAAAAAATGAACCAAACTGATCAACTAGATCTTTTTGACTTTATTCGTAAGTCAAACCTAGCTAGCAGAAACAAATTAATCTTTTTAATTGATCAACCGTCTGGTACTAAGCTTAATGTTAACTTTCCCAACTTTTTGAATATTAATCAGCTTTTTTTAAAGCCTTTAAGTGAGATGCCTTATGAGGTTTTTAGTCAGTTAGTGCATTCAATACTAAATAGCTTCAGCTTAAAAACAGGTAAAACTTTTTCAGGTGTTTCAGATACAGCACTGGACCAACTTTCAAGCTACTCTTGGCCACATAACTATCGTGAATTCATCAAGGTTTTAACTACTGCACTAGCAATATCTGATGGCCCCATTCTTAAAGGAAAGGATATTGCAAATGTGCTTCGCCAATTTGCCATTGTCGAAAAGTCAAAGCCAAGCAGTTTTGACAAAAAGAATAAAAGCAATCCTATGAACCTAACATTGCATGATATTATTGTGCGAGAGACTAAGCAGGCCCTAAAGGAGAACGGCGGTAACAAAACTAAGACAGCCAAGCAGCTTGACATTAGTCGAGCAACATTATGGCGCTATCTCAAGTAAAAAAATAAAAAGCAACATTCTAGACAATACCTGGATACTGAATTAACTGTTACCAGCACTTTTTAATTACTAGATATCCATCTTAAAAGTCATTACTGCCAACGAATACTGCGCGGTTATGATTATTACCTTAAACAACAAAACAAAGTACACAACTCCGTTTAGTTATCGAAATCGTGTACTTCATTTTGTTTAATAGAATAGTTACTATTTTTTTCAAGCTGGAAACAACAAGCAGCACATTATCGCCACAGCCGCTATATAAACAATAGTTAACGGAATCGTGTAGACAAATGTACGACCAATCTTATAATGACCTTGAGCAACCGCAATTCCTACCGCAGTATCCATTGGCATAATAATTGATGCATTAGAAGCAATAACGGTAGCTAGGCCTGCAGCTCGTGGATCTAAGCCCGAAGCAACAGCAACAGCTATAGCTATTGGAGTCAAAATCATAGTTGTGCCCATATTGGAGCCAGTAAGGTTAGCCATGATTGTAGCAGCAAATGCAAAGACAAACGTAATCAGCCAGATGCTAGAACTATTGCCTAGAATACCTTGTAGAGCTGACCCTATCATTTTAGTAACGCCTTTAGCAGCCATAATATCAGCTAAGCCAAACATACCGCCTAACAAGTAAATGATTGGGCTGGACATTCCTTCGCGAATTTCCTTAAAACTAATAATTTTGCAAAAATACATTAGGCCGATGCCGATTAATGGAATGACGTATACAATATTACCCAATTGATTCGTAAAAAACATTGCAATAGTAGTGACAATGAAAGAAACATAAATCAAATTCTCTTGCCAAGGCTTTAGATCTTCCTGCGGTTCTTGCGCTTCTTCTGCCTGATCTTTACCAGCATCAATTTTAAGATTTTTTTTCGGTAAAACACGGTAGGCTATTAAAGAATAGACAAAAGCAATCAACAAAGGAACGGCACCAGCAATAATCCAAGTGCCCATGCTAACCGTGTGGCTATAACCTGCGTTAACAATAAAATTGTTCAAAGCCAGTACATAAACCATCGTCATCCCCATGGGAATTTTTCGAGCACCAATATCTACCATTGATGCAAGTGGCAGAAGCATTTGACCTGAAGGAATTCCGCTACCTGCTGGTAAAGTTGACAATACTAGACAAATCAGCAAAGTTGCTGGTCCTGGTTCCATTACTGTCATTAAAATAATAGTAAACAATAGCAAAACAACAAATAATGTAAGTCCGCTTTTTCCTTTTTGAACTTTTAATAAAAATGCTTGCAACTTGTGAATGGCACGTGTTCTTGCAAATAGTGAACTGATAATAACATATCCTGCGGTTAGAATAGTGTTGTTATTGATAAACCCGCCATATGCTTGTTGCACGGTGGCTGTTCCCGTTAAAACCAATATTGTACATGCAGCAACTGGCGCAAATCCAAAATCGAATTTATCGGAAACCATTGCAATAATCATCACAGCCATCACAATCAAAACAATGTATGCTTGCGACATTTCAATGACCCCTCTCAAATAAAAAATGCCCGTTAATCGCTTACACAACTATGCTAATAAAAAATTCAAACCAACTGCATTATTTATCGTCTTATTTTTAAACACTATCTAGCCATTGAAAAACAATTCAGACATTTACCACCTTTTTTGTCTTATTTTTAAACATTTAATTTTAAAAATATACTTTCTTTCAATATAGAATAGTGGTGTAAATAACTAATTGAAAGAAGGGAAAAATCAATGGTGAACAAAGAACATACCAAAATGAATCCAGAAAAATTTGCCTATAATTTTGCAACAGTGGCTAGGCAAATGAATTATTCAAATCAGGAATTAATTCCAGAAGCTAAAAAATTTTTGCTAAGTTACCTTACAGCTTATTATTTAATTGGTGACTTTAACAAACTTGAGGAAACCGATTTTAACGGCAAAAATAAGTTGAGTGATTTATCATTTGATGAAATGGTAGATAAGATTCAAAATCTTAATTCTAGACAAATGATAGATAATTAATTGATATGAGAGGGGAAAAAATGATTTTTGCTAATATAAATGATCAAACTACAGACTTTATCTGTCAGAATCAATACCTGGCCAAAGCTTTTAGATGGCTAAAAGAAACTGATTTAAAAGCGCTAACCGTAGGAAAATACGACATTAGTGATGGTATTTTTGTCAAAATTCAAGAATATAACACTAAGGCAGAAACAAGTGGTCGGTTCGAAAATCACCAAGAGCATCTGGATTTTCACTACTTAATCTTAGGAGAAGAGATCACGCGAGTAACGAGACCAGACGGTTTAACTGAGACCGACAATGCTCTCGGAACGCTGGACGATGTTGCACATTATAAGCGGTTTGATGGACCAGCCACTTCTATTTGCTTGCATCCCGGAGACTATCTTATTCTATTTCCTGAAGATGCTCATGAAGCCTGCCTTGATCTAACTGACAAGGCTACAGCTTGTAAAAAAGCAGTTATCAAGGTGCCGGTTGACCTGCTAAAATAAAAAATCCCCGAAAACTTCCAATAACAGAAATTATCGAGAATTTCTTAGCCATCAAGATACTTGATGGCTATTTTTTATGCAGCTACTTTTTTAAGCCCATTTAAATATACGGAAAACTGTTATTGTACTTTTTTAATGAGTTTAATTTTTTCCTTTCTTAAAATAATGTAACATCATATTAAAATTGCTACATGGCAGAAAAACTGTTACCTGTTTTTTGAACAAATTTGATAAACTGGCGTACGATTCTTTTGTCATTATTTTTTGGGGTGAGCATGATAAAATCAACTTTTTGCGCATAATCTAAAGGCACATAAGTTAAGGAGTCATCCAGCTCGGCGTATATGCAATATAAGCCAACGGCGATTCCCTGACCACTTTTAAGTATAAGATTGAGTGTAGGAAAATCTTCGGCATAAGTAACATTAATTTTATCGTCCAGTCGGATAATTTTGTTTTGTAAGTCGATTAGTTCTGCAGCCGCCCAGCTACCATCCAGAAATAGCATCCGTTCACCTTGGAAATCACTCAGTTGCAGCACGGTGCGCCGGCTTAACGGATTATCCTTTGGCACGATAGCCATGAATGACTCTTTTTCAATCAAATAGCTTTTGACGTCAGCTAAGTCCTGTGCCTCCGCACCAGTGGTAATCATGAGGTCTAAGTCATTTGTTGAAAAGCGCTGTTTTAACTCATTATGAGTCAAGTTTGCAAGAGTAAAGCTGACCTCTGGGTGAATTTGTCTAAACCTTTTGATCCAAATTGGCAAATAGCTGTCATTAAAAAGTGAATCCGAATAACCTAGAGTGATCTGCATGCTTTTTACGGCATTCTTTTTTTGAATATCCTGAACCGCCGAATAATAGCTATTAATTATTGGTCTGACTTTTTGACAGAAGGCCCAGCCACTCGGAGTTACCTTGACCGAGCGCTTGTTGCGATTAAATAATTTAACCCCTAATTCATTTTCAATGGCATTAATATCATGAGTAACTGTGGGTTGAGTTACGTGCATCATTTTAGCGGTTTGCGTAAAATTCTGGGTTTCAACCAAGTTAATAAACGTGACTAATCTTTTGATCTCCATTTTATATCCTTATAAGTAATTCCTATTATCAATAACTGATATTAATTTCACTTATTAATATAAACAAAATATACTATTCGTGTAAACGCTTTTAATAAAAACATTGGAGGAAAAAATGGTTAAACACACAGAAGAAGCAACTAGTACCTGGGTTACAGAAACTGCCAGGAAAGTTAACGCTGCTAAGGGATCAGATTATGTGGAATTAGATCAAGGTCTACTAACCGTGGACCAAATCGACGCGCTCCTTAATTGCTTGCCGCTTGAACTGATCACAATTGACAAAGATGATCGTTATGTTTATTGCAATAACGAAATTCCAAAGGATATGCTGCTTTCACCACGCTGGCCTGAAAAACTTGGCCAAACCCTATCGGAAGTTCATCTGAAAAAGTCAATGCCGCACGTGCAAAAAATAATGGATTACGCGAAAACGGGCAAAACCTATCGACTAATCCGGCCAAGCAAAGACGTATACATGGTCGCTTCCTTTAAGGATATGCGCGATAAAGACGACAACTATGCCGGTGTTACCGAGTGGATTGTCGATCTTTTACCAATCATCAATAGGTACCTGGAGCAAACCGGTCAAAAGTTAGTGCCCGATGAAAGTAAGAAAGCAACCGAAGTCAGCTCTGGGGCCTCTACCGATGCCAGTTCTGGAGCGTCTAAACAAGATTAATGCTGGCTACAACATTGCTAGAATTAGCAGCTTTTAGTTAAATTAGCTATATTTAAGTACTAGTCAATAAAATCTACCCTTTTTTGACTGTGGCTGCACTTAACTAGTCCTTACTTTTCAGGAACCAAAAAAATCCACTTAAAAACCCCTTTGCCTAGTCCAAAGGGGTTTTGATGATTAATTAGAATCGGTGCTTATTTTTGCGCCAAATCAGCTGCCGCTTTAATATTTTGCATAGCTGGCAATGGAATTTTGCCCAAGCCGTCAAGTCCTACATTTAGCAGGTAGTTAATACCTAAACTATTTAAGTGCTTGCGATATTGATAAATAGTTTCAGGGGTCTTCCAGTTTTGATCACGGTATGAAAAGCCCCATGAATCATTGATTGTTCCGGCAGTTTCATACAAGCCGTAAGGTGATGGCTTGAAGCCGTCAACAGCGTTATAATCAACATCTTGCTGTTCTGTTTCTTTTTCACTCGGAATCTCGTTATCGCCGAGTGAAACATAGTCGTACTTGCCGTTTCCTAGACGTGAATTAATCAGACATTCTGGTTGCAGCTCTTTGACAGTATCATAGATTTCCTGGCTTTGTTCTTCATTCAGCGTCATTGGAACATCAAACCAGGCTGTCGCTATTTTACCATAATTACTCATGATTTCTTTAATCTGCGGCATAATCTTGTCATTAAAGCACTGATTAAAGTTCTTGTCTTTTCCTGGAAAATCCCAGCTGTTATCCCAAGTTGTTCCCGCTGACTCAAGATCATTAGAAAGATAGCCACCACCATTGGGCTCATGCCAGTCTAAATCTTGCGAGTAATACAAACCGAATTTCAAATCTGCTTTTTCACAGGCTTGTGCAAGTTCGCCAATCACATCACGGTGGAAAGGTGTCGCATCATACACATTATATGGATCAACCTGGGAGTGATACATTGCAAAGCCATCGTGGTGCTTAGTAGTAACTACCAAATACTTCATGCCACACTCTTTTGCAAATGCCACAATTTTATCCGCATCAAAATAGAGTGGATTAAACACGGTCGCCAGTTTGCTGTATTCAGCAATTGGTATTTGCAGCCTGGACTGAATCCATTCGGCATAATAACTTGATGATCTGCCGTCATATTCACCGGCAAGGAGCGAATACAAGCTCCAGTGAATCATCATGCCGTACTTTGCTTCTTTAAACCAGGCAATATTTTGATTTTTATTCATAAAATTCTCCTAACGGTGAACTCTGAGCAAACAGCTCCGTCATGTGCGGGTTCATGATCCCCCAGAAAAAGCCGGCAACAATTACGCAGGCACCAATTAGATAAGCAATCTTCAAAAACAGCGTCGCGCCTAACGCCAGTCCCGCGATTGTCGCACTGATCGCGGTCGTATTTTCTTCCCGGCATGATAAATGTATTTATAAAGAAGACCCGAAATAATCGCAGCAATTGGGAAAAGACTTAGAATAAAGCTCCCCGTACTGCTATCGCCAATATGGTTTTCAACAATATAACTTGGAATTTTTAAGTTAATGCCCATATAGCTAATCTGCATGATGCCAAATAAAATGGCATAACCAATTATTTGCCAGTTTGTCGTCTGCTTAATTTTTTGCTGGTCAACATTTTCACCAACCATCACACTGTAATTATCAAAACGCTTTGGAATCCAAAACAAAGTCATTAAAAATGGAATAGCTGCCAAGGTAAAAACCCAGTATGCCGTGTGCCAAACAATTTTAATCAAATATCCAACTAAAAAGAGCGAGAAAGTACTACCAATATTGATAAAAGAATTGCGGTAACCTAAAAGTTCATTAGCCCTTGTTTCATCATAAATATCGGTAATATAAGAAACACTTAAGGGCGTTAATAATGCAATTCCGACCCCTACCATGATTCTCGAAAATAAAATCAGTGCGTAACTCTCTGTAAAAACGGGAATAATAGCTCTAATTAATCGATAAAGCAAGCGCTTTCTTTAGCGATTATGCTGTATATCTAGCCTCTTAACACGTGATTTTATCCTTAAAAAACTCAGTTTGATGGCGCCTTTTTAATTTTTGCTGCCTGTGCTTCTGGTTGGATAAGTCTGCTCTACGATCAAGTGATTTTTTTGCTAGAAAAATGACAGCCTGTATTTGATACTGACTGTCATTTTTGTTCGTCATCACTTTTTACGTGCTTCGTCCCATTTTGATCATAAACGCGTTCTTCATTAATCTTCATTTTTACAACAATATCCGTTCCCAGATCACTGCCCAGCATTTCAGCAATCCCTAGAAGGAAAATAGCGACATCGGCCAGTTCTTCACTGATATTATCTTGGTCTTGTTTCAGATAGGCTTGAAAGAGTTCGTTGACCTCGCCATATAATAAAAGCAAGTCAAACTTGATGTCAGTGGTATTAAAGCCATGCTTTTCCTTGTTTTCCATTACCCGCTTTTGTAATTTTTCAGTGTCGATAATCATGCTTTACTCCTTTTTTGCAAATTAACCCAGTAAAAACGACCGTCATCAGTTCGCGTTAAAAAATGATACTCAATCAAGTCACGCCTGCGCGTGATATAGTCATCAAGATACTTCATCAAGATCAGGTTGACTTCTTGCTCTGAATATTGTTTTCCTATTTCAAACTTCGAAGCTAAGTATGCTAGAATTACTAACCTATTTTTGGCTTTACCCGGCCAAGTCTTAACTACTCCATTGGCATCTAAGTATCGCTTTAGTACTTCATCTTTTTCCACATTCATCGCCCCCTATTTATTCAGTTTGATAATCTGATCAAACATTGCTTTTTCTTCCTCAGAAATTTTATGGGCTACTTCAATCACGGCCAAGTTTGGCTGCTTTAGCAACGTCTGGTGAATTTCAAGAGATAATTCAGGGTCGAGGGCACTAGTTGCCTCATCCGCTAGCAGAATTGGTCGCTCAGACAGCAATGCACGGGCAATCTCAATTCTTTGAATTTGACCGCCTGATAAGTTGACGCCCTTTTCGCCCACTTGATAGTCCCATCCTTTCTCTGAAATTAAATTAGTAAGTCCTGCCGATTTTATCGCATGCGCCAGTTCATTGTCTGTAACCTCGCGTCCTAAAGAAATGTTAAATTTGATGGTATCGTCAAAAATAAACGGTTTTTGGTTAACATAGCTGAAGCTATCGTGTGCTATGTTCCAGTTTCCCGTCACGCTTCTTTGATTAATATATACATTTCCTTTATCCGGCTTGATTTTGCCTAGCATCAGGTT
>CALYQE010000037.1 GCA_945281075.1 uncultured Lactobacillus sp.
TAAGGTCCTTAAATTGCACAGTATTAAAACTAATAATTAGCACCACATTTTATAATTTGGTGTTTTTATTTTGCACTTGAGTTTTACGAGAAGTATAAATATCCAAACAAAAAATGCATAGTCTCGCTAAAAAAGCGTAAATAGGACTAAATTTCTAGTTAGAAAACTATCATAATTTTTGGGTTCGTATTATTAAGTTTGTATTCACTACATAGATCTTAATTGATCGATAAATTCAAATAGACCTAACCGATCGGTATCTGTTAATTTACCAATCGGTTGCTGACTAAATACCCACTTTTTAGTTAAACGATATATTTTATGCGTATCGACGTAAGACTGCTTTTTTAAGCCAGCCTCTTTCCATTTTTTAATTGGGTAATATAGTCGCTTTACTCGCGCAGATTTGTTCTCATACTGACTCGTTACTTTAAAAACCTTAACTCTTTCACGCTCAATTTCAATTACTAGTGCTGGGCGGACTTTGCTACCTGCACCTTCATCGAAAGGAACGTTAGCAATATAAATGTCCAACGCTTTCATTACCCATTAACCATCCAATCATGAAAATCAGGTGATTTTTTAGGATCATAGTGACCATTTTCGTCAATTTCGACATTCTCAACAGGAATTTCTTTGATTAAATCAGCCCAATCAAGTGCAGAAGGTAATTTCTTAATCCGAATTTCATTATCTTTTACCTCAAATGATACTTTCGTACCTTTCTCTAAACCCAATGATTTACGAATAGCAGCTGGAATAACAACCTGGCCTTTTTGTGATACTTTACCAGTTAAAGTATTGTGCATGACATCTTCTCCTTATTGTTTTACGTTGTACGTCTTACTTCTTACTTAAATTATAAATTAACTTCTCAATCATTTCAAAAATTAACACGCAGTATAAGCTGCCGACTTTGTCGTTGAAATCTTGCTAAAAGTAATGGTCAGCTTGACTTTCAAGGTACTGTTTTTCTTGGGTTAATGCTTTTATTGCTAGTTATATTGTATGCAAAAAGCGTACCTTTCCCATCAGCAAAATCGAAAAAGGTACACTTTTAATTATTTATCAAAACATTATGATTACAATTTATCGTCTATTTCTTGGCCCGTTCCAGCACCGTTGCCGCCTCAACATGCCACGAGCTGAGTTGGTCAATTACACATTCTTATTTGGCCGCTAACCACAGCGGTTCTTATTGACTAACTAAAAGTAGCGCACCTGTTTACTCAAGGAAAAAATGTCAGGATCCGATTGATTTTAAAAACGAAATTATAACTCCCGGATTTCATTGGTTTGCGGGGACATACAAGAGCACAGAATAAGACAAAACGTTTGCGGGAAACCTAAGTCAAATAGCGTTTAATATGGCAAATTTTTGTGATCAGCTTGAAGATTACTTTGAATTACTTTATAAGTCTTTTCGTGTTCTTCATTAACCCTCGTTGTATCCAAAATAAGAGTTGCATCAATATACGGATAAAGTTTTTCGGCTGTATTATTGAAATCATTAGTGGTTATCAGGATATTTTTCTTTGCCTTGGCATTCTTTATTGTAGCGCAAAATTTTGGGAAATCTTTACCGTCTAATACCGACTGCACAGGATGAAAAAGTGCAAAGTCTTTATCAAAGCCAAATAGAAAATCTCTATTTCTCTTCCACTGTACAAAATTAATAATCATCCCGTACACGTTAAATGAGTCTCTTAAATTAAACTTCGGAACTACTTCGCGAAGTCCTTTTTCAAGGAATTGCCTTTCATAAGGAACAGTAGTGTTACCAATTACAACAGTACCCTTATTAAATTCCTCCAAATCATAAAGGCAACTAAATACTAGAAGTAGTTTATCATCATCAAAATATCCACGAATTAAAATTCTATTTGTTTCCTTATCAAGCAAGAGTTCCTTAAATCTCTTGATGAATTCTTTTGGCTCAAATTTTTCAATTCTGTTACACAATATTTATCATACCCCTCGCAGCAAATTGTTACTGTTAATGCCCTTACCATTATCTACCTAACTGTATAAGACACTTGATCCGTAATATCGCAAATTTCAGAAATTTTTGCAATGATAGCTAAGATAACGGTAGCTGAGAAATTAGTTTCAATCTCTGTTCCATTTTCCAACTTTTCTGGATTCCTATTAACTCTAAATAACATTCTATCAATCCGCCTATTTTCCTTAATGCGGTCAAAATTCAAACTGTCTTTATTCCAAATATCATTCAGAAAAACAACTAACATTTGACGCCAGGTCTTTACCGAATAGTCATCTCCACTAATAGTAATCTGAACAGGTTTCTTACCAGTGACATCAACTGTTTGGTCTATTGTGTATTCACCAGTAATCTCATCTTCACTAACCTCTTTTATGTCTGGCATTGGGAAGATTTTTATTAGCTCATCAGTAAGCTTTCCAGTACGGTCAGTAATGGTGTCCTTGCCCCAATGGCCATAAGTTTTTGCTACTTCTCTAGTAAGGGACACGTTTGAATCTTGATAATATTCTCTTTTTTCATCATAAGGCTTGTTACTCATTTCTTGATTGTATTTAGTAAGAGTTAAGTTACCTAGTGTGCCACCAAATTGCTCCTTGACCTTATCCGCATTGGTAACTTGTAATCGCCATTCTGCATTTAAACGCTGAGGCATAATATGTTCTACTTGTGCATCGTTAAAATCAATTGTTTCTTTAGTACGGTGTTCTTCCAGAATAACTAATGCTAATTTAGCTAAGTGATTTCTTTGATGATAAAGATCTACTTCCATCAAGCTATCGGACAATTTACGATCATCGGGGAAATTTGCTTTTAACAGGCGTAGCAACCTTAGCTTTAAATTACCATTTACCTTTGATAAATCACAAAGTCCAACAACAATTTTATTTAAGCCATTTGTTGGCAATTGGCATGCCTTTAAACGGAATAAGTAGCTCTCCAAAATATGCGCTAACCTATTAGCTTGTCCTTGATCAATTTCACCAGAAGTTATCAAATCCATTAGTAACATCAAGTAAGGGAACACTACTTTACTATCCATGACATTAATATGGTCCAAAATCCTGTTGAATTCACTATCTTCAGTTTTATGGTTTAGTATCTGGTCATAATAGTTGGCAAACTTAAATAAATCTGCTAATGCGTTTTCAGAATTTAATTTTTCAGCAATAAAGTAGTCTTTGTAACTCCCATAAACATTATTTCTCTTAACCGATACATGAGTTTTTACCACTAAGTAATGTCGAATAAATTCTGCAAAAGTCTTAGTTGCAAACATCCGCTCTATCTTAACCCAGTATTTTTTATAAAGGTCCGACTGCTCCTGCGAATCTAGTTTCATTAAAAGGAAGTTTCGCACTAGATCCGAGGATGAGAGTGAAACCCCAGTTGAGTTTAAACTTTCAAAAATGACTTGCGGATTTTCTTCATTAGGGTCACTACTTAACTCAATATAAACCATGTTGAAGTGATTCATTGCTTCATACAATTTAGAACTATCAGTGTCTGAATTACTAATCAATTTTTGGAACAGTCGATAGTTATCGATGACTTTTGACGGCTGATCGTAATCAGGTATTTCATTCATAACAGATTCAAATGCTTCATAGTCATGCTCGACCGGCTTTAACTTAAGGTGATTATTATCATTCAGATATTTATTGGTTAAATATTCTTCCTCAATTTCAGCTTGGTCTTGTTTATCAGCATCTGATAATGCCTTTAGTAGCAGAGTCAAACTAGTTAAACGTTGCTGTCCATCAATGATGCGATAGATATGACTCATCTTATTTCCAGTTTCAGTAACATAAACAATCGCGCCTATAAAATGATCAGTATCGTTTTGTGCAGCTATCGTTAAATCCTTAAAAAGCTGCTCACACTGTGCTTTATCCCATTCATAATTTCGCTGAAAAACGGGGATTTCAAAAATAGTTTTCCCACTTCCTAGGAAATCAAACAGATGGATACTGTCAGCTTTCATCTATTCTTCCTCCCCAAATTCTCGTTGGATGACTTCCTGCAAAGTACCTTCTTGGGCATATTTAGCAGCATCAATCTGTTTAAAATGCTTTTCCATTAAACTATTCTTCAATTCTTTATCAAATCCAAAAATATAGTTAGTTGAAATCAGATAAATAATCCTCGTTGGTGCCAAGCCATATACCTGGTGTTCCATAATATGCTTAATACGTTCATGGTCGTCTGGAAAGAGCTGTTTCATTTTCTCACTGCGAAATAACCGCTTAACAATTTCGGTAATATATAGTCCTGATTTCATATACAGGTCAGCAAATGTTTTATTAGGATCATCAAAAACACCTGGATTATTGGTTTCAAGATCATCCACCATATGCTTAACAACTGCTTTTGGTGTAAAAATCTGATTAGTCTTTTGTGGAGGAATATAATCGAAAATATCCTCGGTGCTATTGTCATCGAAGTAATTACTTAATTGGTCCTTTTTTTCAAGGAACTGCTGAATCGAATCATTAAACACTACTTCATCAAATAAGTGACCATCAAAATGTTTCTTTTCATTAGTAGCAGCATCAACATAATCACCACCATCACGCAAGAAACGGAATTGATCCTCCGTGATGCCTGTTACTTCTTTAAAAACATCATCCTCGGTATAATCGTCAAAATTCTGCAAAGTTAAATTCTTATCACCGTAAGCCATAATAAAGCTGGGAATTGTACGAGAAAAGCCCCGCAGGTGTGCTCTAGCATCTTCTTCAACATTATTTAATTTTTGCTCTTCCTCGTGCTTTTCAACACGTTCAACCACTTTAGCTGGAACATCTTCAACCGTCTTCTTGACGTGGTCTTGTACTCTCTTGCCAAAAGCATCCATAATATTCTGGACAGTAGTTTCATATTTTGTTTTAGCTTCGTTGAGTTCTGCTTGATCACGCGCAGCTGCTTGTTTTTTCTTATAGTTAACTTCGGCTACTTTCTTTTGATCGTCAAGTTCGTCAGCAATCTTGTTTAATGCCTGTTCATTTTCCCTTTCAATCTGTTGCTGTTGTTTTTTAGCCTCTCTCTTGGACAAGCCGTAATCATTAGCAACTCTATTAATAACTTCTTTATTTAGAGAATCATTGACTTTTTTAGAAATAGACTTGGCTGCTGACTTAAAGTCCGTATTGTCAGTATCAGAAACTGAGTCTACTAACTGGTTTCCTAAGTCAGAGTAAACTTTGTCACCAAAAAGATCTTTTGATTTACCAATTACTCTCTCTTTAGGAATTTCAACTTCACCATCATCATTAACTGAAACCTCTTCAGCACCTTCAATAGCATTTTGCTCAGTCTTTTTTGCTTTCCCTTCTTTAGCTGTTACTAAACCATTTAATATTTCACGTACTTCGGCAGGTGCTGCAAAGATGCGAGAAATATTAGTAAACAAGAAGTTACTCATGAAGCCACGTTTAACAACTTCTTGTGATTTTAGCTGGCGAGGAATAGACATAACCTGCTTAGCATCCAGTTCAACCATCTTGCCATTGTCATCTTCACCGATAACTGGGAAGAAATTCAATAGTTTCCGAATGTTTGCCTCATGCTCAGCAGCGGTTCCTTTGCCATTTGAAGTTTCAGCCATTAAATCATTAGCAAATTCGTCAAAAATAGTCAGTGTCCGTGTTGGATCAAAGTCAAAAACATAGGCATTTTCTTTTTGCACTAATTCGCCATTGCGTTCAAAAGTGTATGGATTCTGCGCTCTAAAGGCAGCCTGCATATACTCAGCCGGGCTCTTCATACTAGAAAGCATCAGAACAGCTGACCAAGGTTTGACCGTTACACCAGTAGTCAACTGGCCCACACTCAAAGTGATCGTTTTATCGTATTCCTTGGTTGCCTTTTGAACTTTATCAAATGCCTTTTCGTTGGCTTTATCAAGTTGATCATCATTTAATTGGTCGTCATCAAGTTTGCCATCACCAGCCGCAAGAATAATATGATAATGCTTAAATACAGAGTGTTTCTTTAATTTCTTAGCCAAGGCCTTGGCACTATCTACTCGGTTAAGAAGCCAGAAAGTATGCGCTAGTTCTTCCCGTAGTGCTGGCGTTGAGAATGGATATTTTTCTCCAGTAGTTAGTGTATCCAGAAAATGATCCACTGCTTCATCGTAAACAAATTTACCATTCTGCGTTTTGAAAAATTCATTTAAATCAAATGCTGGATCTGCTTTGTCACCATTGTCTAAATCAACACCCTGTTTTAAAGTGTCTGCCATCATTTCTGATAATTGGTAAGTAAACATGTTTAAGCGTGGCATTACAGCATATGGATTGCTACCACCTTCAGCATCTTCATTCCAATCGGCTTTGGCTTGCTGTTCATCAGCATAAGACCAGTTGTAGATTTGATCTGCAGCAAATTTGCCTTTGGCTAGGGCCTTAAACGGCGTACCAGTAAGATGAAGTGTATACTTACGTTTAATTTTGTCGAATGCCTTATCCGTCTTATAAGTATCCACACCTTCATGGGCCTCATCAATGATCAATAAATCCCAGTTAAGATCTTCAATCCACTTTAATTTGTCGTATTCTCCACCAAAGTAAACCGAACCTTTTAATCCTTGAAGACTCTCAAAAACAACCTGACCATAATCATTGCCATCAGAAATGGAATCAATAAATTCCTGACGAGAAAGTACTGGCTTATCTTTTAAGGCATCCATTTCACTAACGAATTTAAGATTAGTTTGCCAGACAATAAATTTTTCAAAATCATCAAACCAGGAGTTTGCAATACTAGGCCGATTTGTAACTACCAGTACATTCTGCATTTGCATCTTACGGACTAAATCATAAGCAGTGAGTGTCTTACCAAACCGTGGCTTAGCATTCCACAAGAATTCGCTGCCTTCACCATTTTTAAGAAAGTAAGCAATTGTTTGATCGACTGCCTTTTGCTGTTCTTTACGAAGCTCATACTGAACATGCTTATCATTACCTTGAATATCCCCATAATCACGATCAGCAAACTCATGAAAGTAGTGATGAGATGTTGGTCCATCAATATGAAACCATTCTGTCCTAGGTTTCCGTTCAATCTGCTTTTTCTGGGTTAAGTAATCATGAAAATCATGGTCGGTAAAGGTTTCATCGGACCCATCTTCATACCGAGCGTTGCCACGCCATAACAATTTAACTTTGGCATCAACAGTATGGCTCTGTTGCTTAATTCGATCTTCGACAGATTGTGATGCAGTGTAACCTATCTTAGTCCATCCGTTATGGGAAATATCGTTAGGAGTGGTGTAGGCATAAATCATTGGAATGATTCGTTTGAATGATTTAATTTTAGGCATTGCCATTGTCTAGTCCATCTCCTTTACTTTAGTTTCAATAAAGCTAATTTCTTTCTGATTTAATCCATATTTCTTGTAAAGTTGCTGATCAATCTCGTGAACAGATTTTGACCACTCAATATCAGAACTTGAAGTAAAATTCTGAAGAGGGACAAGCCTCCAAACAGGTTTATTCCCATTTTGTGTAATTTTAAGTATTCCCAACATTAACCGACATAATTTTGTACGAATATATTTAACTATGTTTTTTGCTTCTTCTTCAGAGTTACAATTTCCGATTTCAATAAATGTTTCTGTAGATCCCGTATTTGGCCCTATTACTTCAGGATTACTAATTTTTTCACCTAATTCACCAGTTCCATTAGCTTGTGGGACTACTACTTTCCATTTATTAGTATTATCCACAGGATTTATATATTTGGCTTTAACATATTTAAAAGTTCTTTCACCATTAACCCGTCCTAAGATTCTCAAATAATTTTGCCCATCATTTTGATTATGATCAAAGAAAAGTTCTGGCAATCTTTCAAAAATATTTGATGACACGTCGTAATCATGACCCTTACTCAATTTGTTATGAGCCTCAGGATGTTCCCGATGCATTTCTTCTGTAAATCTATATGCAGTACGAGAATAAATAATCTTCGAAAGAGATTCGTAATTAGTACTGCGTACTATCTTTTTCATGATCGTATTTACTATTGGATATGGTGAAAAAATACCTATAGGCCCCAGTTCAAGATCACTATTCATATAAGAAACTGCTATTCCACCCTTAATGTCAGTATTTGGAAATACTTTTGAACTATCTTGTTCGTAATAAACAATCTTTAAGTGAGGGTCATTCAGCATTTTCTTATTCCATTTTTTGGGCGTACTACCCGCATTAAATAAAAATCTTCCTGGATGAATTAGTTCGACTATTTTACCGATTTTGTATGACTCATCAATAAACTTATCGTAAATTGGCGGCGCATATCTTTTATTGTCCCCTTTAGTTTCGTCTTGATATGGCGGATTCCCAATAACAACATCAAATTTAAATTCTTTACTCATTCTCTATCCCATCCTAAATACTTTAGTAATAATAATTTTCTGCTTACTCGTACCATCACTATTTTCTAAGTCATCAAATAGACTTAATTGACCTTCATTAGCACCTATATCATTTGCATCACTATTATTGAACAATGATTTAAAAGTAAAAATCTCTCGTTCAACTTTTGATCCAGACGGAATCCAGTTGCTAAAAGTAATTAACTTTCCATCATCATTTTTATAGGTAAGTGTATTACCCTGGACGATATTTAAATTGATTACATATTTTGCTGATTTATAAACATCAGTTTTTGAACTCAAACTTTTCTGCATAAAGGCTTGATAATGATTGACAAAAATATTCATCATTGCTTCTTTTGATTGAGCTAAATTATCTTTCAACAATTCAATAGCGTAAATGCTCATTAATGACCATAATGCGTTACTTTTCCAAGTTGTTTTATTAGAAATTTGGTCTACATAGTTCAGCTTCTGATGTAGGATTTCTTTCAAGAAAGCACCCTCGCCTGCACTAGGTTCAAAAAAAGTGGCATGCAGATCATGAAGCTTTTCTTGAATAGCCGGTTCAGACAGCATCTTTTTCACTATCCATTTAGGGGTAAAAACTTCACCATGATGTTGAACCCGTTCCTTAGATTTAATTAGGTGACCATCATCACCTATTGCTTTTAATTCAAATTTTTTATGATCGGTTTCAAATTTTTGATCATCGAAAAGACTTATTTCTTCCTTGCTCATTTTAAATAAATATCACCTCTATCCTCCTTTATTATTCCTTCTGTTACTTTCGTACTATTTCCATAATGTCACTAATATCACAGTCTAAGGCCTTACAAACCTTTAGCAATACCTCAGTCGTAACATTACCATTCCTACCCAACTTAGCAATTGAAGCGGCACTAACTCCACTAGCCTGTTGTAGATCTTTCTTTTTCATGCCACGATCAATTAATAGCTTCCATAATTTGTTGTAACTAAAGCTGATCTCACTCATTATCCAAATTATTCCTCTCTTTATTTACTTAATTGAATATTTCTGGCACATTAACTTTTATCTCTTTTGTTTCATTAATAACATCCGGATCGTTAGCATCGTCTATTCTATTTGATATTAATGGTCCAAAAGGGCCGTTAACAATAAGTTCATCTGCTTTGTCCTCTATATATTGCGACGACTCCCGGGAATATCCATTTTGTTGTAACCATATTCGAAGATCGCTACTAGTTCCATATTCAAGGTATTGGTACCAATTATTATCTAAAGGAATACTATTAGCGGACAGTTCCTTTGAAACTTTGAGGAAATACTTACCTAGGACAAAATTAAGCTTGTTTAGTTGATTCATAGTTATATTGATCGCAATGGTATCCCAATTAATGTTTCCTACTAACTTTCGACTTTGATCTAATCGATCAAGAAACTGACAATCATGGCGTTTACGAATTGCAATTACATAATCACAAATCTGTTTAAGACTATATCCGCTAATCCACATCAAAGTTAACTTGGCATAATCTTCTAAGGTCTGATGTTGTATATTTTCATCTGAATCAGCATGCACAAATTTTCTTTCATAAAGATTCCAGTTAAAAATATGAGCAAGTTTTAGAAAGAATTGATAAGTTTCTTCAACGTTTAGCTTATTTTTATCATTAAAGATTTGAGGGAATCCTTTAATTTGCTCATCAGAAATTGCGCGCGTTAGTAAATTAGATTGATCAGCAGAAAAATTAACGTCATCTTGTAATTCATCTGGGTATCTAGAATGCAAGGCAGTAAAAATTTCTGTTTCATCATCGTCAGAAATCTTCTTCTTGAATTGTTTTCTAGTGAATCCTTCTTGATTATGATTTAGCTCTTTAATATAAATTAGAGATATTTTTCTGAGCAAATCATAGTTTCTCTTATCTGTTACAGAAGAAAGTTTAAGATCACCCGCACTCAATGATTTTTTGATTGCTGCAACTTGTTTGGGCTTTAACGCTTTTTCTACAGATAGATGTTCCTTGCTTAATTTTTTACTTAAATACTTCAAATAAGAACTTAAGTTGCTATGCGATTTCTCTTTTTCGCCGGTAATAAGAAAGACATTACCAATCATAGAGTGCCCAAGTCTACCAACTCGACCAATTAAATTTAAAAACTCTAACTGGCTTAGTTTTTTCTTACCGTTGCCAAGTGAAGTAACAAAGATATTGTCAGCTGGTAAATTTACCCCTTCTAATAGAGTGCTTGTACAAAAGACAGTCCTTAAGATTCCCTTTCTATATGCCTCTTCAATTTTAGTTCGCACATCAATCGGTAATTCTCCAATATGAAAAGCTATTCCTTTTTTCACCAAATCGACTAATACATATTTAGGATTAATTTTTCTACTAATGTAAGCAGCTAATTCATCTAGTTCTTTACTTTCAATAGTTGGAAGCTGCCTTGAAAAAACAATCGCATCAAACATTACATCTCTTTTGGATCCATAATAAATAAGACTTTGTGTTTTACCCTTCATAACATCGGTAATCATCTTAACAATGTGCGGTATGGAATTTTCTGTAAATTCATATAGATGCTGTTTTTTCTTTGTCTGATCGTTATAAACTGAAAACTCTTTATTATATCGATCAATTATAAATTTAGTTTGTGTAACGGGTGATTCATCAACTCTAATATTATTCTTAATACTGCCATCTATTAATTGGAGGAAGACATCTGGATTTGGAATTAGAGGAGAAGCAAAAGTTATTCTGGGCTTTTGCTTCCATTTTTGTACCTTATCAATAATCTCATAGTAGTAGATACTTCGATCATCCATTTCGGTTGCTTTTTGCGACTCATCAATAAAAAGGTAATCAAGTCTAAGGTCGTCATTATCTAAAAGCAGATTTGATAACCTTTCCGGGGTCATTACAAAAATATAATTTCTGTTTTCATAATCGAGGGCATATTCTTCTGCTCTTGAAATAATGCGGTAAGAATGTTCGCTAAGATTGTCAACAAGGTCTGTCAACAAAGAACTTCTCACTTCTGTGATCAGCGCCTTACTTGGCACTGTTATGGCAAAATTAAGCTCTTCGCCCGTTTTAACTTTATATTCAATGAATTTTTTCATTAAATATGTTTTGCCCATTGATGTCGGTGCAGAAAAACTATTGATACTATTTTCTAGTGAGTTAAAGATTTTATCTTGGTCACCAATAAAAGTTTGGTTTTCTTGTCCCGGAATTTTTCTTTGAATTTTGTTGTAATTATCAATCACTTCATCCCATAGGAAATCAACAGTATTTATTTTTATGTACCCATGATTTTCTCTAGGTAAGTAGTTTTTCAAGCTACTTAGAACGGTGTTTCTTACAATATCAACATTAGGATCTTCTGGATACATTTCTTGTAGCATAGTAATTATTTCAAGAGCTAAATTTTTACATTCTGAAGCCCCATTATTACTTTGAGCTTTGGATAATAGATCTGCGAATTTTAACAGATCTGTTTTTTCTTTTTTATCTAACGACCATTTTGCTTGAAAAAGAAAGTATGCGTATTGCGTAAATAATTGTTTAACTAACTTCCTCAAATAATGATTTTGTTGCAAATTATCATAAAGATATTCCGCAAGTGATTTGTTTTTTTTAACCATAGTTCTTACCCAATTAATTCTCTCATAATCGTATTTCCATCGGTGCTTGCGCTAATGAGTGGAAGCATATATACATAAAAAGAAGAACGTTGCCATTCATTTAGCCTGATTTCATCGTCTAACTGAGCAATTACCTGATGAAGGTCATTCTCAACGATCTTACGACACTTTAACTTTGCTTCATCAGTAGAGCAATTTTTCAAATTATCATCGGGTGCAAATTTATAGCCAATAAATAGCCCATAAGCTGCCACTTCATCTATCTTATTTTCTGTAGGTACTAGAATCTTTAAGATAGCTTTACTCTCTTCCTCACTGTATTGCTCACGTAATATGGAGCTATCGATCAAATCGATAGGCATAACCAAAGATTGGGATCGATTATTCCTAAATTCTTTTAATTCTGATACAACATTCTTGATTGCATCTTGCAAATTATCATTAAGCTGTGACGCCCCTAGAATCAACTGACTTTTTCCTTTGTTGTCCTTTAAATAGATTCCCTCACTATTAATTGTACGTGAATTTGCTGAAATTTCTGCTCGAGTATAAATTTTCTTAGCGTCATCAATGTGTTCAAGAAAAATATAAGTCAACATTTCTCCTAAGAGATTTTGTGGTACACCGCTATCCATATAATCTCTTAATATTCTTGTTGCTTTTATGCCTGCCACATCATTCTTTTCAATACCTCTGGCAGCGGCATAACTAGTAATATTTTTCAAAATAAGGTTTTCTAGGTTTTTATACGAAAATGGAAAGAAATCCGGCTTTAAGATAAACGCATGGATAGCATTACTATTCTTAATTAGTGGCAACTCTTTAGTAGCTACTTCGGTAAACACTGATGAAAATGAATCATCAGAAACAGTTTTTTTCAAATATCCATTTGGTCCACTTTTAGTGGGCTTTTTTTGTTGTCCAGTTATTGCCTCTTCAATTAGCTCGTTTAGCAGATTTACACAAAAGTATGGAATAGCATTAGCTTCTAGTTGAGTCGCATCTTTGTTAACTGTTTGAAGCTGTGCGGCCATAGATTCTTTGTCACTATACGAAAAGCTGTCGATATATTTTCTAAACGATTCTTCATTAATAACTGCACCCTTGATCTTCTTAGCAGCACTGTAATTCAACCCTTTGTAATAAAGCTTTTTCAAGTTCTGAGGGCTATATGCATTTTCTTTCCAGTTATTAGTGTACTTGCCCAAGACAATATTTATAGAGTCCTCAATAGAATGACTATCATTCTCACTCATAGCTATTCGTAATGAATCAATCAGGATTCTAAATTCATTGTTCGCCATTTTTTCAAATCCTCCAAAGTAGCTACGAGTAACTTTAAGTAGCTAAAGTAGCTGATCAGTATTCTTCAAATTGATACTATCAACTTGTCAGTTAAATGAATGAGACCTAACAAGTTTATTATATCAACTTTTGTTAGCAGATTGTTTATAAAATTAAATGATCGCACATTTTATTAGCTGAACAGCATGTGTTGCATGGCCAACAACTTTTACTAGCATGCACCAAATTGAATAGCGCTCTGTAACAAGCCACTAGTAAGGCAAGTTACAGTACCCAAGCGATTCTATCGTTTAGGTCTGTTTCTTATTGCCCTACTAGTGGCTTTTAGTATGCCTTCGATTCCTTCGCTTGGGAGATCCAAGAGGAGGAATTTTTTATGAAGAAATACTACGACGACCGTCACCAGCTCAACATGGAGATCTCAGACGCTAAAGATGGCAGTATGCACATTAAGCTACATCAACCAACTGGGATCAAAGAAATCACGGTCACAGAAGATAAAGGCAAAGAAATCATTGAACTTAATCGTATTGAATACAACGATAACCACCGTGAAACCCGTCGTCATGTTTCACTCGAAGCCTATGACCCATATGGCGCCCTAGTAAAAGATGATGCTGATCCGTTACAAGAGGTAATTAATAAGGAAGAAGTGGATCAACTCCACCAGAGTATCAGTCAACTTACACCAGCACAGCGAAAGTTACTCATGAAGAAGCACTGGAAAAATATGAAGCAAGTAGACATCGCTGAGGACGAGGGGGTGACCAAGATGGCAATTACTAAGCGGCTTCAAACAATTTATCGGTACCTTAAAAATTAATTGCTTACTTTTTTCACTTCCAATGGTCTTTAAGAAAAAGGCATTTAGCCTTTACTAAATTTAACAAGAAAGGATCCCAAACATGACTAAAAAGATTTCAATATCATTGGTCAAGCATCCTCACCAAATGGTGTCGTCAACATATGTCACATCTTGGTCCATGAACGATTACTAAGTTTACTACTCGATAAACCACATTACTTTATGGTGATCTCACATAGAGGAAATAAGGTCGGATTGAAGCATAAGATGTCAAGTTCATTGAAAAGTTTGTTTAAACAATCAATTCTTGACCAAGCTTATAAGCTACTGATAATCTGGCCGTATTGATTACTTACCATGAAACGATGATTAATATTCCAACAGGCCGTTTACATAATGCTTAACATCATAACGGAAGTAACTAACTATATTCAGTATCGTGTCTCGCTATTAATTATTTTGATGGTTTACTTTTCGTCTCCTTCTGGCTTATTAGTGAGGGCATTCTTTTTACCCTCAAAAATAACTAAAAAGGAGCCTAACAATGAAAAAATTAATTCCAATTAATCCATTTGGTGTTTTCGCAGACCATCAGGAAGTTGCACGAGTAGATAGTCGTTTTATCGCTCAATCCTTCGACAAGCGGCACCAAGATGTTTTGCGAGATATACAGTGTTTAGTCAATTCATCCAATGGTATTTCTAGTGCGTTTAACCAGCACAATTTTGCACTTACTTCTTATATAGATGATCGGAGCAAACGTCAGCCCTGCTATCAAATTTCTCGAGATGGTTTTATCATGCTAGTTATGGCCTACCAAGGAACAAAGGCTAACAAACTGAAGGAGTTTTATCTTAAGCTTTTCGATGAAATAGAAGAACAAATTAAAGTCCTACAATCAGTTCGAAACGAGTTTCCAATGCTAACACATCAATTGCAGCTAATCTATAAAAATCCCAAAGCATATATCTATTCAAATGAGTTCAATTTAATAAACCGCATTGTTATTGGTATGAGTGCTAAACAATTCAGAAATCTACACGGTCTTCCCAAGGGTACCAGTATCCGTCCATACCTATCTTTGAGGCAACTAAAACAAATCGATGATCTTCAGAAAGTGGATGCTGGTCTTCTGATTGCTTTACCTAACTACCAAGATAGGAAACAAAAGCTAGAATGGTATTATGAAATAAATTATGGAACAAAAAATTTAGTGATTAATGAAATCAGATTAGCAAAACAAAAGCCAATATCTTAAGGTAAGAAAATATGGAACCCAGTAGCCGGATCATCGCCACAATACGAACATAATCAACCCTTTACGTTAAAATCGACTATTTTATAATTACTATGATTTATACTGCATCAAGTATTCATGGTACTTTCACTACCCAAATTAGCATATTTTTTTAAATTTAATATTTGTTAAACTCAATCTAAAAATTTACAATGTTGCATAGTTGCTATTCTTCACTTAAAAAGTGTACCTTTTCCCATCAGCAAAGTCGGAAAAGATACACTTTTAATTATTGTTAAATGCAGCC
>CALYQE010000038.1 GCA_945281075.1 uncultured Lactobacillus sp.
CGGCACGACCAACAATATAACGAACTGAAGTACCATGAGCACCATACTTACGAATCCCGTATTTTTCATAATATTCATAAGGAATTGAATATAAGTAATGCTCTGGGTCCAAAGTCTGATGAAATGAGGTATCAAAGACGCCAACTTCGGGAACATCAGGTAATAGTTTCATAAAAGCTTCAATGCCCTTGCCTTCAGCCGGATTGTGAAGAGGCGCATACTCTTTTAAATCGTAAATTTTTTGTAATTTTTCTGGATCGATAATTGCTGAGTCAATAAAGTCTTCGCCACCGGCAACGATTCGATGACCAACGCCAACAATTTCGCTTAAGTCTTCGACAACATGATATTTTTTTAAGGCCTTTAATAGAAGTTTAACCGCCGTTTCTTGGTCCGGAATCGCTATTTCTTCCACGCGCTTTTCGCCATTTGCTAGCTTAATTTCAAAGGAGGAGCCGTTTATGCCAACTCGATCGGCAATTCCTTCTGCTAAAACTTTTTCCTCCGGGATCGCAAATAATTTGTACTTAAAAGATGAGCTGCCTGAGTTGATAGCTAAAACTTTTTTCATAAATCCTGATTCCTCCTATACACTTTTTGATTTTTCACAAGTTAATGATTATTTTTAGTATACCACTCATTTAAACGCTCATTAAGCTTGATTAAGTCATCTTCATTTTTAAAGGAATCTAACTTTGTGAGAAAGACTTCGCCGCTATGGGCCTGGTCACCGTGATTTTGAAAAACCATAATGGCTTTCTGATTTGCTTTATTTTGAAAAAGATTATCTGGTAGTTCAGCAATTGTACGCAGATAAACTTTTGCTGACAGCCATGGCATAAAGTCGCTACCAACCTTACCGGAAAGAATCGACTTTGGCACAACCAAAAATGCGTAACCATTGGGGGTTAAACTCTTAATAATTTGTTCAATAAACAGTAAATGAGCAAATGAATGACCCTTTTCAGCCTTAGTAGCAAATTTATTCGCATTCTCGTCAAGCGGATAATAGCCCACAGGCAAGTCACTAACCACGACATCGGGTTTAGCAAAAAGCCATGGCGTCAGCGCATCTTGACAAAAAAGATCGATTTGAATGTTATTCAAGTGTGCGGCAATATCGGCAAAATTAAGCATATTTTCATCGTTATCAATACCAAATAAAGCAAAATTTGCTTTAGAATGATTGGCGCTCTTAAGCTGATTATATACTGAATATAAGAGGTTGCCGCTGCCAATGGCTGGATCAACAAGTGTCAAGCGTTGATCCGGAAGCAGTTTTTGCATGAACAAGGCAATGATGGTTGCTATCAGCGGCGGCGTTGGCATCTGGTTGACATCCAAGCCATCCTCATTAATTGCCTTAAGCGTTAAATACGTAAAAACTTCTATCTTCACTTTTTGCGGCAATTTTTCATAATGCAAGTTAGCATATTTTTGCGTTAGTTTTCTGACCGTCTTCTGATCTGGTGCACCAACTTCGACCTTGATTTGACCGTTTTCCAGGTTATCAAAGGTTTCAGTTAAAGCTTCCCCAAAAGAAACATTTAGTGCAGACTGCAAGCAATTTACACAATCTAAAAACTGATTAAATAATTCTTCGAGTTTATCCATTTTTGTTTCTCCCCTATTCTTTTAACATTTTAATAAAAAAACGAGTGGATAGGCAAGAAAATCAGTAATTTACCAAGTATTCAATCAATAAATTATTATTTAAAATGCAATCACAATAGATTTGCTGATAATACTGCAAAAATAGCAAGCAAGTCATTAAAACAAGGACGCTACTTAGCAAGACGCTTGCCTTGACTTTTTGATTTCTTATTTGCACTAGTTTTCTCCTTTTTAGTCGGTTTTGGGTCAAGCTTAAAAATTAATTCTGAACGGCAATTATCTGTTTCTGTTAATGCTATTTTTAATTGTTGATCTTGGCTACTGAAAATAGCTTTTTTTACGCCGATTAACAACGGCATGTGCCCTCCTTCAGAAGTAGTTACTCTAATCATATTGCGGTATTGTATCAAAACATAGGTCTTTTCTTCGCCGGTATCACTAATTTTATTAACCACAGCGCGATAATGATTTGAAGTTTTCAAATTAACGTAGGCCGCTCGCGTATTTTGATCGCGTAAGAAGTGGTTAAGTTGAACATAGGCAAAGACTACATCATTGGTTCGATGCTCTCTTGCTTGGGCTAATGAGATACTTTTCAGCAAGCTTTGCATTGTCAGCACCACTAGAAGTGTCACAAAGACGGAAAAGACGGCTTCTGCTAGCAAAAAGCCCTTAGTTTTTAATTTGATAGACTTTATTCTCGGTTTCATCATAAATTTCTTTGGTGTTAATTTGTTGGTAAACATGATCATGAATCAGCACCTGTTTGACCTTATTTTGATTCATTACATGCCAAGCATAAGCACGGTCGGTTTTTGCTTCACTGCTATGCTCTAGAATCCTGCTTTCGCCAACGATTAAGGCCATAATCATCACTCCCAGTGTAGTCACAATCAAGGCAACCATACTCTCAGCCAGTAAAAAACCTGGCACCATCTTTTTAATCATTGATCATTCTGCCCCAAGTCATTTGAACGCGAATTTTTCGCTCATGTTGATTATTGCCAATTGTGATTGTTTGCGGCTTAATCGAACCATTGGCGGAAATTTTAAAATTCCCAAGATTATAAATTTTAATTAATGGATCAATTTTAAGCTCCTTTTTCTCACCTGCGCGGCTGATCATCAGCACCTTGGCAGAGGGAAAATACGAAATATAAGACGACTGATGCTTAATTGTTGAAATTCTAGCTGCCTGTTCCAGTTCTCCCTTTACCTCTTTAACCGTATTTTCTAGAATCAGTTCCTTTTTATAACCATCAAGATAAAGACTGCCAAAGGTTAATAAACCGATTGAAATCGCCAAAGTAATTACCATTTCAAGTAAGGTAAAGCCCGACTGCTTCAACTTATTTGCTTCCCTTTTGAACAACACCATCAACAACCGTATAATTTTTTGCTTTTTCCAATTGTTTTTTCGTTAGATAGCCATCGGTAAACATATTTTCAAAGGTAATTTCTTTTCCGGCCCGATCTTGATCATCTTCATACAAGTTCGCCTGCGTTTGCAGGGTTATCTTGAAAGCATCATTTGTTTTTTCATTCGCGCTTTGTTTTTGTTTAGTTAAATTTGGCGCAATAATTATCAAAAGCATGACAATGATTGCTACTACTACAACCATCTCAATCAATGTAAATCCGGATAATTTTTTCTTTTTTGTGATCTTAGTCAATAAAGACTTTTTCATCTCAATTCCCCCCTAAATACTCTGCATCATTGAATACATTGGCAACAATAATTTTAAATACATCCCAATAATACAAATACCAATCAAAATAAAACAAAACGGCTCAACGTTAACAACCAACTTTTCGATTTTACTAGTCAGATCGGTAAATAAAGTTTTACCTAAAAGCAAAAAACGTTTACTTAATTCACTTTTCTTTGACCCCGTTTGCAATAACAGCAACATTTCATTCGGTAAAAATGATTCATGCTTAACAATTTCATCAATGCTCCAGCCTTCATTTAAGTGCTGAATTACTTTCCGACCAATTTGTTCTTGTAATGAGCCTTGGGTTTGCTCCATCGCATAAATACACATTTTTTGTAATGAAAAACCACTGGCAAGTAAAAGACCAAGATCATAAATCAGGATATATTTAACATATATTTGAATGATCGGACCAACAAAAGGGTATTTTACAAGCAGTTTCAGTGAAGAATAATCTTGTCTTTGCAGCAACTTGATGGTCCTAATAAAGTAGTAAAGAAAGACGAAGCTGAAACTCAATAAAACAAGTAGCACAATATCACCCGTGTGTTCGCCTGAGTCTTTAAACTGGTTTGAAACAAATGTCTGCATAAAAATCAACAAAAAAATCATCATTACTGCTAATACCAATGGATAGGACAATTCCGTTTTTAATTTTTTGAATTGTTCATTTTTCAGGCGATTTAAAGTGGCTAGCTGTGACAAACATTCAATCAAATTCCCCTGCTGCATTGCCAGATCAACTTGTGTGGCCACTGTTTTGGGAAAACCGATCTTCAACATCTCAGTGCTTAATTTGGTACCAGTTGCAATTTCTTGGTTGATCTGCAAAAGTAATTTTCTCTGTTTCGGCCACAAAATCGGCATCATTTCCAAGCTAGCATTAAGCGAAAAGCCATTGTTTAAACTGTTTTGCAAATAATCTAAAAAGCTTAGTCTTTCCTGCGCAGTTAGTTTAGCCCGCTTGAAATTGCTCATAAACTTGCGCACTAATCCTCCCCCCTTCCTTCAATTGTGACAGGTGCTCCGCCCAGTTAATGTAGTCACCACGCTGGGGCCGGCTTATTGCTTGGCGCAAGTTGTCACCTGCAGCAATATCCATTAAGCACGAAAATTCTTTTTCCACCGGTAATAAACGTTGATAACACACTGCAGTGAGACAATTTTCTAATTCAACTGGGCTAACCTGCAAACTTTCCAAACGCGAAATAGTTTGTAGCGTGCTGCGTGCGTGAATGGTTGCGAAGACTAAATGGCCGCTTAACGCCGCATTTACTGCCAATCTTGCTGTTGACGCATTCCGAATTTCGCCAATTATCAGAATATCAGGACGGTGTCTTAATGCCGCTTCAAGCAAAGTTTGATCAGCAATGCCTGCTTCAAGGTTCACCTGAGTTTGCAAAAAAGTCTTTTCATGAATTTCAACTGGATCTTCAATGGTCATGACCATTCGTCCCTTACCAACTTCTTTCGCTAATTGATACATCGTTGTGGTCTTGCCTGAGCCGGTCGGTCCACTAGTTAAAATGAGGCCACGCTTACCAGCCAGCTGGTTTAGTTGGCGCAATTGCTGTTCAAAAAAATAGTTACTGGAACTTAGCTGATAGATTATCCTAATTACTAAAGACTCGCAATCGATAAAGTCACCAAGACTGGATAATCTTAAATAATAACTCTGCTGATCAACTAGATATTCAAGTGCTCCGACCTGCGGTCGACGATGTTCAGTGATATCCATTTGGGCTGCAAACTTTAAATAGTTGATTATTTCTTTTCCCTCATTCACGGCAAACTCAGCCTGCTTTTGTAAGCCATCAATTGTTCGTAAATTAACCACGACTTTTTCCATTCTGATCAAAAAGAAAATATCACTGGCATGGGCCGCAATTGCATTCTCAATTATTTCTCCCACTGTTTCTTTGACATGCATCAAAAACCTCCTTTCTTTGCCGCCAATATTAATTACGATTAAAAGTCCTAAAATTTTTTAGAAAATTACGGCAAAAATTTTAAAACCCGGTCGTTCAAAAATTGGCTAGCAAAAAAAGCAGTCTTAGACTGCTTTTTTCTATGTTGCCTAAAATTTGTTTATCCAAAACCTCAGGCACTGCTATGTAGCGCTTATTATAGCAAGCAAAATGATAAAATCAGCATAATGACCACGCCACCAAGCATTGGGACAAAGGTTCTTCTAATGATTTGACTTGGTTCAACGTGTGTTGCACCTGAAACGATTAAAACAACAGCTGCAACAGGAGAAACCGCCCTTAGTAAATTGGCAGCCAGCTGAATCGGAACGGACAACTGCTGTGGTGCAATTCCAGCTGACTTAGCCAATGGCACGATTAAAGGAATCAAAGCAAAGATCAGCGCAATTCCACTACCACTCAAAATAACAATAATCGCGGTAAAGATAACCATGATAATTGGTAAAAGTATTCCTGAGCCGTTAACATGCAGCATTGCGTTTTGGATCATACTCATGATGCCCGTCGCATTCAACCCCTGGACATAAGTTTGGGCGGCAATTAGCAAGACAACGATGCTCATTGCATTACCCATGCCTTGAACAAAGACGTTGGTATCTGCCAACACTTGCTTCGCATTTCTAGTGGTAATTAATTCAATAATAATGGCAATAATCCAACTAATCAACGTCACTTCTTGAACGCTCATCGTGGTGGTGCTGCCTTGAGCAAGGTTAAAAATAAAATCAATAATCAAGATAATGATTGGCGCTAAAGGCAAAATGCCGTAAACAAAACGAACAAATTTACCTTTGACTTCTTTCATCTGCGTATTTTGTTCTTCTTTTAAACCATACCGACTCAATTCTTCTTCATAGCTCAGCTCTTCGCCAGTGCGCTTATCCTCATGCTTTTGCCAGAAATATTGGATAATCGCCATTAAAAGCAAAGTCGGAATGGAAATTAAAGCATGATAACTAAAAACGTATTGGGTAGTTGAAAGATGCAAGGCATTTGCAATTGCAACGTTATCTGAACCAAGTGGTGTTGGAATAATCGTGGCCGAAGTTGCAATCAAAGCTGCAGCGGTCAACCTTGTCATGCCAGTCGAACGAAGAACCGGATATAGGGTTGCTAATAAGATAATAGCTAAGTTTGAAGCACTTGGTACAACTAGTGATAGAACGTTAGCCATTAGGAAAACAATTGGCACTAAGATATAAACAGACTTGATGCCCTTCATTGATGAAGTCAGGCCACTAACGGTAATATCATTGGCACCGATATGACTCATATAAGCACTGTAACCGGCCAAAAGTAAAATAACAAAACCAGCCTGTGAAAGTGTCGTGGTAAATTGGTCAATCATTACCTGAATTGGCTGTAAAAACTGGTTCGAAACCGGTTGTAAAACGGTGATTTTATTTCCCATAAAAACACCGCAGTATAAGAGCACTAGGCCCAGGGCGAATAGGGCAATTTTAATATCCATTTTTTTTGATAGCATATAAACTAAGATGCCAACTGACAGTATAGTTAATATTATCGCGATTATTTGACTCATTTTTCTTCTTTCTTTAATTAACAGGTTTTCTCAATCGAATTGACAAACCATTTAACAAATCCGTCAACATTGACAGCAGTGCCCACCAGTGCGTTACTTTGCTTACTTAGTTTATTATTTAAATCAACTAAGGACGCACCATAGGTTGAACCTTCTTGCGTGACAATTTCAACATGGGTATCAGCAAATTCAAATAGGTCCGGCTGCAGTAAAATACCAGCTGCCAAGGCATCGTAAATTTTAAGTCCAGTGTTAAAGCTACCGCCTCGATACCGTTTAAATAAGCTGTAAAACATTTCGCCTACACGGTTAAGATGCTTAATCTGTTCACTGACTTCTGGCTTAATTTTAGCCTGGAAGCCCAACTCTAACGGGGCAACTCGGATCTTCAAGCCACTTTCAAAGACAATTCTAGCTGCTTCAGGATCACCGGCAATATTAAATTCCGAAAAGACCCCATAATTGCCACGACCAATACAACCGCCCATGAGCACTAGCTCTTCAATGCGCTCAACATCTTCGGGATATAACCGGAGATAAAGGGCAAAGTCTGTCAGTGGTGCAATGCCGACTAAAGTTACCTTTTCAGCAGAATTTTGCACGACTTCGTGAATTGCCGCTGGTGCAGTTTGACCTTGCAGCAGCAAGCTTTCATCTGGCTCAGGAAAATCATAACCATCCATTCCTGATTGACCATGAACACTAGCTGCGTCAATGGGAGCTTTTATAATTGCCCTTTCACAACCACGAACAACCGGGACCTTTTTACCTAAAAATTTGGCTAATTTCAAAACATTTGTCAAAGTTTTATCAACGCCGACATTGCCTGCAGCTGCAGCAATTAATCTCACATCAATCTGTTCGCTAAATAACAAGATTGCAATTGCCACCGCATCATCAATTCCAGGATCAGTACTTAAAATAACAGGTTTTTTCATTGCCATGACCTCCATTTTTCAAATTCATGTACCTACGACACTAATGATTATTAGTATATCAAGGGTTTACCAGCAAAGAGGTAAACCCTCAATTGAACAAAAAATGTCCTTTAGAAAAGATATTGTCTAATCTAAAGGGCATATCAAAATATTTTAGATTAATTTCGCGCTATTTGACCGTTAAATAATGCAAAAGGATAATTAATCTTCCTCGGCAGCTGTGTAAACATTCTGCACGTCATCATCATCTTCTAATGCATCAACTAGATTTGCAAACTGTTCTTTTTTCTCTTCAGGAACAGGTGTGGTATTCTCAGGAATCATGGTTAATTCGGCATTAGCCAGCTTGTAACCAGCCTTTTCTAATGCGTCACGCACTTGGGCAAATTGCTTTGGATCTGTGTAAATTTCATACGCATCATCACTAGTTTGCAAGTCATCGCCACCAGCATCCATTACATCAAGCAGCATCTGGTCTTCATCTGCATCAGTTGTTGTTCGATCAATAACAATGTAGCCTTTACGGTTGAACATGTATGCAACTGAACCTGATGCACCAAGAGAACCGCCATTACGAGTGAAAGCAACACGAACAGCAGAAGCAGTCCGATTTTTGTTATCAGTCAATGCTTCAACAAAAACTGCCACTCCACCGGGAGCATAGCCTTCATAAGTAATCTCATCATAATGTTCATCTGAATTGCCTTCAGCCTTTTTAAGTGCACGGTCAATATTGGTTTTCGGCATGTTATTAGCGCGTGCCTTGTCCATTACCATCCGTAAGTTTGGATTTCCAGAAGGGTCAGGGCCACCATTCTTTGCAGCCATGTAAATTTCACGAGATAATTTTTGGAATATTTTACCTCTCTTTGCGTCTTGCGCATTCTTGCGGCCTTGAATATTGTGCCATTTTGAATGTCCTGACATAAGAATCCTTCTTTCTCTCTTTAAAATATTAACGATCTAATCTTAACGCACACCGCTAGAAAATTCAATACTAGCAAATGGTTAAGCAGACTATTCTATGCTCTTACCCTTTTTAATTGGCGAAGTTTTTCTGGCACAAAATGCTTGGTTGCCCTAGTCATCTTTACTTTTAATTAGTAGAATGTATACGTTAGTTTTTTTATTAAGGAGAGAACTCTAGTGGAGGAAATAAATTCTAAACAAAAATTTATCTCGTGGCCAATTCTGACATTAATGGCTTTTTGTACGGTCATTGGTCTCGACGATATTATGTACAATTTTCAAAATCAGGGAATGCCGGTTGTTACTTCATGGATTTTCATGTGTCTTTTCTATGTGATCCCTTATTCATTAATGGTTGGTCAACTCGGATCTGTTTTCAATTCAGAAGGCGGCGGATTATCATCATGGGTAAGAGGCACAAATGGTGAGTTCTTAGGTTATTTTACCGCTTGGACCTATTGGGCTGCTTCAATTCCATACGCGGTCGATTCGGCTAATGAAATCATTGTCGATATTGGCTGGGCTTTGACTGGCTCGGAAAAATTCCAAGGCCAGATTTCTAACACTAAGTTTGCTTTAATGACTTTTGCCATGTTCATCATCTTCATTATCATTGAGCATTATTTCGCACATTCAATGGAAGTTTTATCAACCATTGGTGGCGGGCTAATGCTGATTATGACTTTGATGTTTGTCTTTTTAGCCTTTTTAGGTTTGGCCAAATCTGGTGGTCATATGGCAACCCAGCCGTTTACCTGGAAAACATTAATTCCTAAATTTGACATGCATTACTGGACGACGATTGCAATGCTGATATATGCACTTAACGGCTGCGAATTAGTCGCTCCATATGTCACTAAAATGAAAAAGCCTAAGTCCGATTTCCCGAAAGCAATGGTCGCTTTGGCCTTAATGACTATTTTCCTAACTGTCTTTGGTTCTTTTGCTTTAGGAATCTACTTTGACAGTTACCACATTCCAAATGACCTAAAAATGAATGGTGCCTACTATGCGTTTGACATGGTTGGCCAGCAGTACGGCATGGGCAAGACACTGTTATACATTTGGGCCTGGACATCAGTCTTTTATAATGCGGCTTTACTGGCCGTTTTACTGGATGCCATGACCAGAATGCTGATCTCCGACACCGGCGACAAGTATATGCCACGCTTTTTGCAAAAAAAGGACAAGAATGGTCTGCCAATCAACGGCTATATTTTAACCGTTGGCCTATCAGCCTTTATCATGCTTTTGGGCATCTTCTTACCTGATATGAACGACATTTTTAATTGGCTTTTAAATCTGAACGGAATTATTTCTCCGGGTGTTACATGCTGGATTTTCTTCTCATTTATGCAAATTCGGAAAAATTCCCAAAAATTTACTTCCGATTACGTTTTCATCAAAAACGACCGGTTGGGCTACTTAGCTGGGTTATTCCTGCTCATTGTGACCGCCGTGGCAACAGTCCTTGGCATTGCCCCGCAAGACGTCAAACAATTTAGCGGCTACTGGTGGTATGAGTTAATTATTAATATTGTCGCAATTGTCGTCTTAATTGGACTGGGCGCAATTTTGCCAAGTATCAGAAGACGTGAAGAAGAATATGGTATTGCCTTTAATCGCAAGCAGTGGACCATCATGTTGACCCTAGTGGTCGGTTCAATTGTCTTTGATCTCTACCTTGGCGAAAAAACCAAATTATTTGGTGGCGCTGCCCTCAATCTTGGTCAGCTAAAAATTGGTATCAATATTGTTTTAATTCTTATCGAAACAATGTGTGCAATTTTAATCTGCTGGCTAGTTGGAAGAAGAAAACCTGTTGCAGCGTCTAATTAAAACTTAGTTTCCTAAACAGAATCATTAACGATAATGGTTCTGTTTTTTTGCTAGAAAAATTAATTTATGAGAAAAGAGTAGCTTTTCTACTATATAATATTTTCTACTATATAATATATATAGTATTAGAGCAAAGGAGAAAAAAATGACAACTATTCCCTTTAAAGCAGTAGCAGTTGATATGGACGGTACCTTTGAAAATGACGACAAACAGTTTGATCACGAACGGTTTGAACAAGTGCTGACTAAATTACGTGAGCATCATGTCCACTTTATTGTCTCAAGTGGACGCCCACTTTCACGTTTGCGTCAAGATTTTTATGATTTCTTAGATCGAATTGATATTGTTGCCGATAATGGTTCGATTCTTACCCAAGATAATAAAATTATCGCTCGTCATGTTTTTACTTATAAAACCGGCATTAAGCTAATTAATTTTATTCAGGTAAATTATCCTGAAATCAAGATTGCAGCCAGCGGGTTGGAACGTTCATATATAAACAAAAAAGCACCAACTCAATTTAAAAGTTTAATGCACTTCTTTTATCCTGATGCCGTCGAGATGGCAAATTTGCTCGAGATTCCGACTAGTGACAGTCTGACTAAGCTTACCCTGAGCTGTTCTGCTGAATTGGCGATTGAAATAGAAAAAAAATTTAATGCCAGCAACGCTGAACGAATTCACTGCACAAGCAGCGGCTTCAATAATATTGATGTGATGCCTAATGGTATCAATAAAGGGCAAGGGATCAAATACTTTTTGCGCTACTTCAACGTCAAGCCTGAGGAGTTAATCGCCTTCGGTGACGGTATGAATGATCAGGAAATGATCGAACTCGCTGGTTATAGCTATGCCATGAAAAATGCAGACGAACGCATGAAAAAAATTGCTAAATATGAAGCTCCTTCAAACAATGACATGGGCGTTTTGCAAGTTCTTGAGAGCTACCTAGCTTAAAATCTAAACGAAAGGAAAAACTATTTATGAGTTATATTGAAGTTAAAAACAATTTTAAACGTTACCACACTGGCGACACCGAGATTTTCGCTAACAACGATGTGAGTTTCACTGTTGAAAAAGGCGAACTAGCTGTTATTTTGGGAGCTTCTGGAGCCGGCAAGTCGACCATCTTAAATATTCTGGGCGGAATGGATACTAACACGTCCGGCGATGTGATTATTGATGGAAAAAATATTGCCAAGTACGATAAACGCGAATTAACTACTTATCGCCGCAACGATATCGGTTTTGTTTTTCAATTTTACAACCTAATTCAAAATCTAACCGCCAAAGAAAACGTTGAGTTAGCTTCAGAAATCGTGCCTCATGCGCTTGATCCGGTTAAAACACTGCAAGACGTGGGTCTGAAAAACCGCATTAACAACTTTCCGGCCGAATTATCTGGTGGTGAGCAGCAACGAGTGGCCATTGCCCGTGCTGTCGCTAAAAATCCCAAAATTCTGCTTTGCGATGAACCAACTGGTGCACTTGACTACCAAACTGGCAAAAGCGTTTTACAAATTATTGCGAATATGAGCCGTAAAAAAGGCGCCACCGTGGTCATTGTCACGCATAACAGTGCTTTAGCACCTATTGCTGATCGCGTAATTCATTTTCATGATGGTCAAGTTACGAAGATTAATCAAAATGCTCACCCAGAAGACATTGCTAACATTAAATGGTAAAGAAGGCTAACAATGACAAAAATAATTTGGAAAGATTTTTGGGAATCAATTAAGCATACTAAAGGTCAGTTTTTCTCAATCATGGGCTTGATGATGATCGGAGCTTTTGCCCTTGTGGGCTTAATGGTTACCGGGCCCGATATGCGTGATACTGGCAATCATTATGCCCAGCGTTTAAATTCTGCTGACCTGACCGTCATCAGCAATTACGGTCTTGACCACGATGACACGGTAAAAATCAGCAAAGCCAAAGGACTGAAAGAGGTCGAATTTGGCTATATGACGGACACCGTCATCACAAAGACTCATGAAAGTTTTCGGGTATACTCAAAGCCGAAAAAAATTGGTAAATTTGAGTTAAGATCCGGGCGCCTTCCCCAAAAGCCAACTGAAGTTGCACTGGCTGATCATTATCATGATCGCTACCACATTGGTCAGAAAATCAGCTTTACCGAAAAGAAAAATATTCTGGGTCAGACCCTTTTAAAGCGCAAAGAGTTTAAGATTGTTGGCTTTGTTCGTTCAAGTCAGATTTTGTCAAACGTTAACTTAGGCCAAAGCAACAGTGGAACGGGCGAACTCAAGGGTTATGCCGTTGTCTTGCCACAAGTATTTAATCAGACCGTATATACTGTTGCGAATTTACGCTTTCAAGATTTACACGGCCTAGACTCCTTTGAAAAAATTTACACTAATCGAGTTAGAGCCCACAAAAAAGAGTTAGAACACATTTTAAACAGCGGTGCCCAAAAAAGACACCAGCGCATAGTCAATGCTGCACTTAAAAAGTTGCAGCCGCAAGAACGCAAATTGGCTCAGGCAAAACAGGCAATTAGTACGGGCAAACAACAATTAGCTGATGGTGAACAGCAATTGCTGTTGCAAAAGCAACTTTTAGCTAGCCAAGCAGCTCAGGCTACTACCCCGCAAGCCAAACTTCAGATTAAACAAAAACAAGATCTGCTAGCAGCTAAAACGGCAGCCCTAGAACAGCAAAAACAAGACTTGGTTAAACAAGGTGCTAGCGCTTCTGCCAAAATTGCCAGCGGTGAACGCCGAATTGCAAAAGCTAAAAAGCAGATTAAGCAACTGGCACTTCCTAGCTACAGTATTTACAACCGGCGTGAAGTACCCGGAGGCGAAGGCAACCTAGTTTATACGACAGTTGCACGCGTTGTTGAAGATCTGGCCAAGGTTTTCCCGATTTTTCTTTATTTTGTTGCCGCCTTGGTAACTTTTACGACCATGAATCGTTTTATTGATGAGGAAAGAATTAATTCGGGAACACTAAAAGCATTAGGTTATGATGACCATGTCATTATTAACAAGTTTGTCTTTTATGGCTTTTTATCAGGAACGATTGGGACCATCATTGGTATCTTTTTAGGGCATACTTTAATGCCGCAAATTGTCTATCACGCCTATTATCAATCACTGACACTGCCACCGATTGAGGAACATTTTTACTGGCGAATCAGCCTCATCGCCCTGATTTTATCCTGGATCAGTTCAGTTTTGCCTGCGTACTTGACGGCTAAGACGGAGATTCGCGAAAAACCGGCTGCTTTACTATTGCCCAAACCACCTGCAGCCGGCTCAAAAATTATGCTGGAACGAATTCCGTTAATTTGGAATCACTTAAATTTTACGCATAAAGTTACTGCGCGTAACATTTTTCGCTACAAGAAAAGAATGTTAATGACCATCTTTGGTGTTTGTGGTGCGGTTACCATGCTTTTCGCCGGTTTTGCCTGCAGAAACTCGATTACCACTATGAATAATCGGCAATTCTCTAGTCTAATTCACTATAACTTGATTGTGGCCGAAAAAAAGCAAACCACTGCTAAACAACAAGATGACTTAAAAACCAAGTTAGGAAAAGCAAATATCAAGTCATCGACACCAATTTACTATGAATCAATGTCTAAGACTGCTGGCAAAAGCGGCGACACACAGGATATTACTTTGATTGTGCCGAAAGAAAGTAAGCTGCTTAATCAATATGTCCATTTAAATGATCGCCGTCGTCAGCAGACTATTCCATTAACCAATAATGGCGTAGTTATTTCGGAACGACTGGCTGATCTGCTGCATGTTCAAAAAGGTGATCGCATTACCTTAACTGATCAAGACAATCACCCGCGTTCGATGAAGGTCGCGGGCATTACCGAAATGTACATGGGACACTTTCTCTTCATGAATCAGCATCAATACCAAAAAGTGTTTAACCGCCCATACTCAACTACCGCTTATCTGGTAAACTTGAAAAATAACTCCCGCAAAAACACCAAAAAAATAGCGGCACAGTTCATGGCACTAAACGGAGTAGCTGGCGTAGTTCAGAATACTGCTATCAGTCAAGAACTCGACGTTGTGGTTCAGTCCTTGAATATGATCATGGTCGTTTTGATCATTGTCGCTGGTTTGCTGGCAATCGTTATCTTGTACAACCTGACCAATATCAATATTGCCGAACGGATACGGGAACTATCCACGATCAAGGTATTAGGCTTTTATGACAAAGAAGTCACCCTCTATATTTATCGTGAAACGATTTTGCTAACTGGGATTGGTATCTTGGTCGGCTATCTAACCGGGGACCTGCTTTACCGCTATATCTTATACATCGTGCCGCCTGATTACGTAATGTTCAACCCTGCCCTGTCAGCTTCAAGCTTTATGTGGCCTTTGGGAGTCATCGGCATCATCACAATTGCACTGGGTTTCATTGTAAACAGCAAATTGAAAAATTTAGACATGCTGGAAGCACTGAAATCAGTTGATTAAACAAAAACCGCTGAATCTAA
>CALYQE010000039.1 GCA_945281075.1 uncultured Lactobacillus sp.
CTTTGACTGTTGCCTGACTAGCTGCTTTGTTTGAAGTCGACTCAGTCGTATTTGCTTGCAAATTGCTGTGTGGCTCATTTGTAGTGTTTTCTTTACTACCAGCTGATTCATTTTTTTTAACATTTACATCGTCTTGACTGTTTTGGTTGGCACTTTGACTAACAGAAATACCCGTTCCAGTATCTGCATTAATTGAAGATTGCATTGTGTTTTGGTCACCAGACAAACTGTCTGCCTCAACCACGTTTTCATTAAGATATAGTCCTAAAAGGACAGCAGCGGAGACACAAGCAATCATGCTGCTTCTGATTGCTCTTGTTTTCTCCATTTGACCATTTTTACTAATTTTCATTCTTTATATCCCTCCTTTTAAATATTCTTATATCAAACTGCCACCATTATCAATACCTAATCTAATTGAATTATATAGCTTTTTTCTCTGTTAAAAAAGTTTTTTTAAATATAAATTACCTAGCTCTATATATATTTAAGAAAAATAAAAGAGCATTAAACTACACAAATGTTTGATGCTCTTTTAAGATTGCTAAATTCTAATAATTATATTAAATAAACGCAACATAATTTTATTCTTTATTTAGAATAACTTTACTGCAATTTCTCTTTAAGTCTTTCAAAAAAACCTTTTTCTTGCGGAGTAATCGATCCCCCACCAGCCTGAACGAATTCTACCAATGCATCTTTTTGCTTTTGATTTATTGTCTTCGGAATTTGTACCTGAATAGTAGTAATTTGATCACCGTTACCGTTACCGCGAAGATAAGGAACGCCTTCTCCATGAAGGGTAAATTCCTTATTAGGCTGAGTGCCAGCAGGTATTTTTAGTTGTTTTTCACCGTGAACCGTTTTTACATTAATCTCATCGCCAAGCGTTGCTTGAGCAAATGAGATTGGTACTGTGGTATAAATTGTATTGCCTTTACGTTCAAAGTCTTTGGATGGCCTAATGCGATAACTGATATAAAGATCTCCATACGGTCCGCCGTTTTTACCAGCTTCACCCTGGCCTTCATAGCGGAGTTGCTGTCCATTATCAATGCCAGCAGGAATATTTACTTCAATTGTATTTTTGCCATCAACAACACCATTACCATGGCAAGTATGACAAGGATGTTCGATAATTACACCGCGCCCACGACACTTATCACAGGTTGTTTGTCTGCGAATAACTCCGATCATTGACTTTTGACTAATCGTCATAATACCACTACCGCCACATTTATCACATGTAACAGGTTGTGTGCCTTTTTCAGCACCATTGCCATGACAAGTCTGGCAGGTTTCGCTTCTAGTATAAGAAACTTGCGTTTTCTTACCCTTAATGGCATCCATAAAATCAATGGTTAAAGTGTAATCAAGATCTTCGCCACGTGTAGGCGCTTTTGGATCAGCATGGCGTGAAGTACCACCTGCACCGCCAAAGAAATCATTGAAAATATCACCGAAATCGCCAAAACCGCCGAAATCACTGTATCCGCCTTGGCCTGCGCCACCAAAACCGCCCTGACCATTTACACCTGCAGCGCCGAATTGATCATATTGCGCCCGCTTTTGCTGGTCATGCAAGACTTCGTAAGCTTCATTGATTTTTTTGTACTTTTCTTCTGCACCAGGTTCGTGATTAATATCTGGATGATATTTTTTTGCTAATTTACGATAAGCAGCGTTAATTTCTTTATCACTAGCATTCCGATCAACGCCCAGCACATTATAATAATCTTCTTGCGCCATCTAAAAGCTCCTTACTTTCCAAAAGAAAAGAACTACTTATTCGGCAGTTCTTTTCTAGTTTATTCAATTATAAACCCTTTACTTATCTGGGTCTACCTTATGAAATTCACCCTCACCAGCAGCACCATTATCTGAATAGCCGTTTTGCGGACCTGCTTGACCTTGCGCACCCTGAGCTCCACCGTTAGCTTGGTACAACTTAACAGCTAGGTCTTGAGCTACCTTCGATAATTCATCTTTCTTAGCCTTCATCTCGTCAAGATTATTATCTTTTTGTGCTTTCTTCAAGGCTTCAAGAGCGTCTTTAACCTTCTTGGTATCGTCCTCAGATACCTTGTCCTTGACTTCATCCAAAGTCTTTTCAGTTGAGAAGATTAATTGGTCCACTTCGTTACGAAGATCAACTTCCTCTTTCTTCTTCTTATCCTCTTCAGCATGTTCTTCTGCTTCTTTTTGCATCTTTTGAATTTCTTCATCGGATAAGCCAGATGAACTCTTAATGGTAATCTTTTGTTCCTTACCTGTGCCCATATCTTTAGCAGATACGTTAACGATACCGTTCTTGTCAATGTCAAAAGTAACTTGAATTTGAGGCACACCACGTGGAGCAGCTGGAATATCAGTTAATTCAAAACGACCTAAAGTCTTGTCATCAGCTGCCATCGGACGTTCGCCTTGTAAAACATGGACATCTACTGCTGGTTGATTATCAGCTGCAGTTGAGAAAATTTGACTCTTTGAAGTTGGGATCGTGGTATTCTTTTCGATTAATTTAGTGAAGACACCACCCATAGTTTCAATTCCTAATGAAAGTGGGGTAACATCAAGCAATACAACATCTTTAACATCACCTGAGATAACACCGCCTTGAATCGCAGCACCTAATGCTACAGCTTCATCTGGGTTAATTGAATGGTCTGGTTCCTTGCCAGCCCATTTCTTAACTGCTTCTTGGACAGCAGGAATACGAGTTGAACCACCATTTAAAATAACTTTATCAATATCGCCAACAGTTAAATCGGCATCCTTCAAGGCATTGTCAAATGGAATCTTGGTGCGATCAACTAAATCAGCAGTCAACTCATCAAATTTAGCACGGGTTAAGTCAGCTTCAAGGTGAAGTGGACCAGACTCGCCAGCAGAGATGAACGGAAGTGAGATATGGGTTGATGATACTCCTGATAAATCCTTCTTAGCTTTTTCAGCAGCATCCTTTAACCGTTGTAGGGCCATCTTATCTTTAGAAAGATCAACGCCATTTTCATCCTTAAAGTTCTTGATCAACCAGTCGATAATCTTATTATCAAAGTCATCCCCACCAAGGTGAGTATCACCATTAGTTGAAAGAACTTGGAAAACGCCGTCGCCTAATTGAAGAACGGAAACATCAAAAGTACCACCACCAAGGTCGTAAACTAAAACTTTTTCGTCTTCAGCATCTTTGTCCAAGCCATAAGCAAGTGATGACGCAGTAGGTTCGTTAATAATTCTCTTTACTTCAAGTCCAGCAATCTTACCAGCATCTTTAGTAGCTTGACGTTGCGCATCGTTGAAGTAGGCTGGAACTGTAATAACTGCTTCTGTAACTTTTTCACCCAAGTAATCTTCAGAAAACTTCTTGATGTATTGTAAAATCATTGCCGAGATTTCTTGTGGCGTGTATGACTTGTCACCGACTTTAACTTTGTAATCAGCTTCACCCATGTGACGTTTGATTGAAGAAATCGTATTCGGGTTCGTGATAGCTTGACGTTTAGCCACTTCACCAACTTGAATCTCACCATCTTTAAAAGCAACAACAGATGGCGTAGTCCGATTTCCTTCTGGATTAGTAATAATTTTAGGTTCTTTACCCTCTAAAACTGCAACTGCTGAGTTGGTAGTTCCAAGGTCAATACCGATAACTTTAGACATTAATAATCTTCCTTTCAATTATTGTGCAACAACAACCATTGCTGGTCTCAATGTACGATCTTTATACAAATATCCCTTTTGCAATACTTGAACAACATGATCTTTTTGTTCTTCATTTTCCGCATCCACTGTTTGTACCGCTTGGTGCAAATTAGGATCAAATTGTGCTCCTTCGGCGTCAATTTCACTGATGCCATGATCTTTCATTGCCTTTACAAGCGCATCAAGAGTCATTTGCACACCCTTTTTAAGCTGCTTAGAGGCTTCGTCATCAACTTCGGTTTTAAGAGCACGTTCCAGATTGTCCATTGATGGTAAAACATCCTTAGCTAATGACTGAGATTCATATTTAATTAATTGAGCACGTTCATTATTGTAGCGTATTTGCATATTTTGCATTTCCGCTTGACTACGTAAAAACTTGTCTTCCAAGTTCTTGTTTTCTTCTTGGATTTTGACTAATTTTTCTTCAATTTTCTTTTCTGAATTTTTTTCTTTTTTCAGATCGTCAGCCTTAGTATCTGCTTTTTGATCCGACTTAGCATCTTCAGCATTTGATTGCTTTTTTTCTAAATCTGCTTCACTAGCATATTTTTCTTTACTCACGGCTAACCTCCCTTATTTAAATCTACCGTAGTATTCCAGCAATTTCTTGGCTAATTCATTTCTGAAATACTCCAGCAGACCAATTACTTGTGAATATGGCATATTATTAGGACCAAGCAAAGCAATTACGCCTTTACCATGCGAGCCAACACTGTACTCAGCTGTGAGCAAACTATAATCTTTTAGGAGATCGTTTGACAGCTCGGAACCAAGGCTAACACGAACTGGATATCTGCCGCCTTCAGAATTAATACTTTCATCAACGATGCTTGAAATCAAGTCGTTGTGATCAATTAATTCATAAAGTGAACGTAAGCTAGAAGCATCAGCTAACGAGGTATTATTTAATAAATTAATTTGCCCGTCAACATACATTTGCTCACTGGCCGCATCATTTATTACGTCCTCAACAAGTTCAATCAGTTCACTTGCATGATTAGTGGTAAGCTTTTTGCCCAGAGTTTGATTAAGCAAGGTCGGCGTAACTTCGTCCAGAGTCTTGCCAACCAGTTCATCGTTGATCATACGGACAACTTTTTCAATTTCTTCGCCATGAACATTGTACGGCAAACTATAAACTTGATTTTGGACATTCCCATCACTTGTCACTAAAATTGCCATAATCTGACGATTAAACAAGGGAACAATTCGAAAACCCGTAATTGTTAAGCTCTGGCTTTCAGGACCCTCGGCAAATGCCGTGTAGTTGGTCAAATCCGAAAGAATCTTGGCCGCTTCCTGAACGATTTCATTAACTTGATGAAAAGGTTGATCAAGCTGACTAACAATTTTCTGATAAACTGAAGCCGGAATCTGCAGCGGTTCAAGAAGATTATCTAAATAATAGCGATAGCCTTCAGTGGACGGAACACGACCACTTGAGAGATGAGTCTTTTCAAGTAATCCCCGATCCTCAAGTTCAGCCATTTCATTACGAATTGTTGCACTTGAAACTTTGATCGGCAACTGATTCATTACCGTCTTCGACCCAACTGGTTCATGCGTTTGCGTAAAATCATTAATAATTGTCTTTAAAATTAATTCTTGACGTTCGGTCAACATAAATATCGCCCTCACTTTTAGCACTCATACTTATCAGGTGCTAACAGTTATAATAATACTATCTTTTAGCAGAATGTCAAGTTGAGTGCTAATTTTTTTGCAAATTAATTAAAAATACTTAGACTAATTCTTGCTTTGAGCAAAGTAGCGCTCGATTTCCTCTTTATCTTGCTCCATTTGTTTCTTTAGTTCAGCTAAACTGGCAAATTTTATTTCGCCTCTAGTATATTGATACCACTCGATGATCATTTCTTGGTCATAGGCTTCCTGGTCAAAGCCAAAAAGATTAGATTCAATTAAAATCTTTTTGCCCTTATTAATCGTCACATTATAGCCTACACTAGTCATTGATTCATACCACTGACCATTGAGCTTGGTTTTTGTCGCATAAACCCCAATTTTAGGCACGATTTTATCTTGATCCCAGACTAAATTGGCCGTTGGGAACCCCAACTTGTGACCATTACGCAAACCGTGCCCAACTTTGCCAGACATCACAAATGGTCTGCCTAAAAGCTCAGCGGCAAGGGGCATTTCCCCCTCGCTAACTGCCCTTTTTATTTCGGTTGAACCAATCTTTTTGCCTTCATATGACTGTTTTGGTACTTCAATAATCGAAAAACGACCAGCTGCAAATTGCGGCAAATTTTTCATATTAGCGATGTCACTCGGACCATAAGTATAATCAAAGCCGGCAACCACCACTTCGGCTTGCAATTTGACCACAATATTATCAACAAATTCTTGCGCCGTCAATTGACAAAATTGCTTGTTAAAATGGATCACAATGAGATCGTCTACCCCCAGTTGGGCCATTTTATAAGCTTTTTCATCCAAGCTGTCAATATAAGTAACCTTTGCGCCTTGATATACTTCTTTTGGATGCCGATCAAAAGTCATTACGACCAATGGAATTTTGCGGTCAAGTGCTTCCTTTTTTGCCACTTTAATCAGTTGCTGATGACCGCGATGAACCCCGTCAAAAAAGCCCAAAGCCAAGACTATTTTTGATGAAAAAAGCTTTTCTGGAATTGGATAAGTTAAATGGATAATTTGCACATTAGCACCTTCAGTTTACCGATTCATTTTGTAATAGCATCAAAGACGGACAGTAGACAGCATCTTTTTTTTGATAAATAGCTTTAATGCTATTATTGTACCTTAACGCCACGACTTTTGCATCCGTTTTCAACGGCAAAGCATTGCCATTCTTGACTTTAAGCCATTGATTAGGAGTTAAAGTGATTTTTTCATATTGCTGGAAAAAGACATCGATTGGCTGGATAAATGCAGAAATTTGCTCTGGTTGGGCCAGAACTGTTTCCAGTTTTACGGACTGGCTAATATCAAAGCCTGAGCTGGCCATTCTGCGCAGGCTTTTCATTACCGCGGGAACTTTTAAATGTGAACCAAGATCATTAACTAGCGACCTGACATAGGTCCCTTTACTGCACTCAATCGCAAAGTCAAAAGTTTCTTGACCATTTTCCTGATTAAAGACCGGTTCATTTTTTAGTTCATAGGAACGAACAGTAACCTGTCGACTTGGTCGCTCCACGGTAATCCCTGCACGGGCATATTCATATAAGTGTTTCCCATTAACCCGGACAGCAGAGTAAATTGGGGGAACTTGGGTAATCTCCCCTTCAAAATTGCTCATTGCGGACTTAATTTCGGCAGCAGAAATGGGCTGCTCAAGCCTTTGTTCTTCTTGAACGGTCCCGCTAACATCGTAACTATCAGTCGAGTAGCCCAGTATCCCCGTGCCCTCATACTTTTTATTTTGCGTGTGCATTAATTCAATCAGTTTGGTAGCTTGACCAATTGCGATTGGCAGTACCCCAGTCACGTCAGGATCAAGTGTACCGGCATGGCCGATTTTTCTAATATGCAGCGCTTTGCGCAGCTGATACACCACATCGGCACTGGTCATATTTTGCTCTTTATCGATCACTAAAATTCCGTTAATCATCTTTACCTTACTCACTAAAAAAGCGCCATACAGCGCTTTTGGTTAATTATTTCGATCTGCATCTTGCTTTTTAACTTCTGCAATTAAGCGATCAATTTTACTACCATATTTTACTGAATTATCTCGCTTAAAAATTAATTCTGGTACCTTGTAAACGGTTAATACTTGTCCAAGTAAGTGACGCATCATGCCCTTTGCTTTTTCAAGACCTGCAGTTGCTTCCTCTTCCTTCTTAGGACTTTCAGAAAGGATACTGTAATAAATAGTGGCATATGACAAGTCATTAGTACACTCAACCGCAGTGATTGTCACATCGTTTACACGCGGATCACGAATATTTTTACGCAAAATCTTGGTTAATTCACGGAGGATTTCTCCTTCAACACGACCTACTCTGTGCTTCATTCTTTCCTCCTAGTCAAACTAGTTGGGTTTAACTTCTTGCTGTTCAACAGCTTCAAGTTCATCGCCCACCTTGATGTCATTATAGCCTTCAATCGTTAGACCACAGTCAAAGCCCTGTTTTACGACTTTCGCATCGTCTTTAAACCGTTTTAATGAGGCCACTTTGCCATTGTAGATAACAACGCCGTCACGGATCAAGTTGACATCAGCATCCCGTGAGATATAGCCAGAGTCAACAAATGCACCGGCAATTGTTCCCACTTTAGAAACTTTCCAAGTTTCACGGACTGTCAAGTTACCGACCACCTTGTCCTCATAAGTTGGTTCTAACATACCTTGCATAGCGGCCTTAACATCATCGATTGCCTTGTAAATGACACTGTATAAACGAATGTCAACGCCATCTGCTTCGGCCTGTGACCTTGCAGTCGCGGTTGGTCTAACATTGAAGCCAATAATAAAGGCGTTTGAGGCCGCAGCTAAAGTAACATCAGATTCATTAACGGCACCTACACCGGCGTGAATAATATTAACTCTAACACCCTCAACCTCGATTTTTTCGAGTGATTGCTGTAAAGCTTCAGCCGAACCTTGGACATCGGCCTTTAAGACCACACCAACTTCTTTCATGTTCTCCTTCTTCATTGTATCAAACAAATTATCAAGAGTAACATGTTGAACATTCTCACGTGATTGTTGCAGGGCTTGTTGTGCTCTTTGCTCACCAACACTACGCGCAGTCTTTTCATCATCAAAGACAACGATCTTATCAGCAGATTCTGGAACATCGTTCAAACCAGTAATTTCAACTGGCATTGAAGGTGTAGCCTTTTCGACCTGACGACCACGATCATTAGTCATTACTCGGACACGGCCAAAGCGATTTCCAACAACAACTGGATCTCCTGTATGAAGCGTCCCTTGTTGCACAAGCACATCGGCAACTGGCCCACGTCCACGGGACAAGCGCGCTTCAATAACCGTACCGATCGCTTTTTGTTTCGGATCTGCTTTTAATTCCATCACATCAGCCTGCAATAAAATCATTTGCAGCAATTCGTCAACATTTTCACCATTTTTGGCCGAAATATTAACAAAGATGGTATCGCCACCGTAATCTTCTGGAATTAAATTGTACTTCATTAATTGTTCAGTAACGTGTTGCGGATTTGCTCCCGGCGCATCCATTTTATTGATTGCAACAATGATCGGCACTTTAGCACTTTTGGCATGATCGATTGCTTCAATCGTCTGAGGCATAACACCATCATCAGCCGCAACAACTAAAACAACAATATCGGTAACTTCAGCACCACGCTCACGCATATTTGAAAAGGCAGCATGTCCTGGGGTATCTAGGAAAGTAATCAAATGATTATCTACTCTTACCTGATATGCACCGATCTTTTGCGTAATTCCGCCTGCTTCATGGTCTGTAACGTGAGTGTGACGAAGGCGGTCAAGCAAGGTAGTCTTACCATGATCAACGTGACCCATAATTGTGACCACTGGTGGCCGCTTAATCTGATGCTTGGAATCTTGTGATGCTTCCATTCGCTTCGTATAAAGGTTATCAATATCAGAAATATCTTCATGAACCTTTTCTTCAGCATTAATGCCATATTCAGCTGCAACTAGCTCAATTGCGTCTTTATCCAGCGACTGGTTCTGGTTGGTCATTACCCCCAGCATGAAGAGTTTTTTGACAATCTCTGCTGGTTCACGGTGTAAAAGCTTACCCAAGTCTTGCGCGTTCATTCCTATTTCATAAACCAAAGTTTCTGGCAATGGTCGCTCTTTTCTTTGCGTAGGTTGTTTCTTTGGCTCTTGCTCGACTTGATGCTTTTTGTTTTTACGCTTACGTTTTTCTTGGTGCTTTGAGTAAGTGCCATTAGTATTGTTAAACGCTTGATTCTTACCCTTGCGTCCAGGCTTGCCACCATTACGAGAATTATGACCATTACCACGGCGTTTTTCTTCTTTTTCTGGCTCTGGAACGGCATTATTATCAATTACCTTAGATTCCTCAGTCTGAGCAGGTTGGTTTTGATTCATTCTAGCAGGCGAAGGCTTAATGATTTTTGGACCAACCACTTTGCTTGTAGTGGCTTCTGTTTTATTACTTTTAACTTCTTGCGCTTTAACAGTCTTACCTTCTTCTTGTGTTTTGTTTTGGCTTTGGTGATAGGTTTCACGAGCCTTTTCTGTTTGACGATTCAGTGTACTTTCTTCAACTCTCTGTTTTTGTTTTAATTGCTTGAGTAAATCTTGAGCAGCTGGTTTTTGAACTCTCGCAGATTGCTCTTGTTGATTAGGACGCTGTTGGGTCCTTTTTTGCTCATTTTTGTGGCGGTTGTTTGACCGCTGATTGTTGGGTCTAGTATTTTTGCCACTTTTCGCATTTTCATGAGTCTTCTCATTTCTGCGAATTGAGGTCACAGAAATTTTGATCTTACTACTTTTTTTAGCAGACTGTTCCTGTTTTTTTGCCGGAGCGGGGTTAGCAAAACTACCCTTTAATTGATTCACTTGTGAATCCTCTAGTGATGACATATGGTTTTTCACATCAAAGCCCAGGTCTTTCGCCTTTTTGACCACGTCTTTATTATCGATGCCTAAATCTTTTGCAATTTCGTAAATTCTTTTCTTAGCCATCAAATCACACTCCTTCATTAATCTTTTGTACTAATGCTTGGCAAAAACCCTGATCGGTGATTCCCAATACCTTGCGATTTTTCCCGATCGCATGCGATATTTCACCACTGTCAAAGTCAGAAACAACCATTACGTTGCTTTTTTCGGCAGCTCTCGTAACTTTTTCGCTGGTATCAGTTTGACAGTCATTAGCCAAAATTACAATTTTAACTTTCTTTGCTTTGAGACCTACAATCACAATTTCGGCGCCAGAAATTAATTTTCCTGCTCGTTCAGCTAGGCCCAGCAAATTTAATGCTTTTTGTCTGTTCTGCAAATCTACTTATCACCAAATAATTCTTTCCTAGCTTTTTGATGGTCTACATAGGAATAGAGTTCTTCGTAAAATGAAGCCGAGATCTTTACTCCTAAACTGCGTTCTAACACGCCTTTATCCTGGGCACGCTTAATTTCTTCCGGATTCAGTGAAACATACGCACCACGACCCGGCTTTTTGCCAGTTGGGTCAACGGCAACGTTTTTTTCCTTATCGATGACAATCCGCACCAATTCCTTTTTTGGTTGCATGCTATTAGTCAACAGATCTTTTCTCATTGGAATTTTTCTTTTCTTCAAAAGAACTCACCCCCTTGGACTATTCTTCGCTTTGATCCTCATCTAATTCAGCAAAATCATCCGCACTATCTTCTTTGCTAATGAATTCTTCTGTTGTTTCTTCAGCAATTGCACTTTCAGCATCTTCTTCATTTTCTTGATTGGCTTCGTTAGTGCTTTCATCAACAAATTCAACTTCTGATTCGGGACGAATATCAATCTTATATCCGGTTAACCGTGCGGCTAAACGCACATTTTGCCCTTTTTTGCCGATTGCAAGTGATAATTGGTAATCTGGCACAATGACCAAGGCACTCTTTTCATCGTCTTCATTACCAAATTGAACGGCGATTACTTCTGCCGGATTGAGCGCATTGGCAATAAAATCTGAAGGATCATCTTCATACTTAACAACGTCAATATTTTCTCCACCAAGTTCATTGACAACGTTTTGAACCCGGGCTCCACGCTGACCAACACAAGTTCCAACTGGATCAATGTTGGGATCATTCGACTTGACAGCAATCTTCGTGCGATCGCCAGCTTCACGAGCAATTGAAACTATTTCTACCGTGCCATCATATATTTCCGGCACTTCTTGCTCAAACAAACGCTTGACCATGTCTGGTGCTGTCCGTGAAACCGTAATTTGTGCACCCTTTGTATCAGAACCAACGTGTGTTACTAACACCCGAATTTGGTCTTGCGGGTTATAAGTTTCATTTGGCATTTGGTCATTCCGCGGCATAATTGCTTCTACATTACCAATTTTAACATAAACAAAGCGATTATCATGACGTTCAACCGTACCAGTAATCAATTCATCCTCGTATTGGGAGTATTCATTAATGATATGGTTTCTTTCCGCCTCGCGTAAGTGCTGCATGATGACCTGCTTTGCTGTTTGCGCCGCAATGCGGCCGAAGTTCTTCGGTGCAACTTCAAAACGAATTTTGTCACCAAGTTCATAAGCCTTGTTAATTGCCAGAGCATCTTTTAAACTGATTTCCAAACGATCATCATGAACTTCTTCGACAACCTCTTTTTCGGTCATCAGTTTAAAATCGCCTTTGCGCTCGTCAAATTCCACAACCACATTGGTCGCTTGATTATAATTCTTTTTATAAGCTGCAACAAGTGCGGCCTCAATTGCTTCAACAATCACATCTTGTTTGATGCCCTTAGTTTTTTCTAAAGTCGCAAACGCTTCTAGCATTTCTTTAGACATAAGTTTTATTCAGCCTTTCTAAAATTCGATTGCAAAACGTATATTTGCAATTAACTTACGGGGAATAGTTAACTGTTTCCGTCTTGTTTTTATCTTTACTTCTAGTTCGATTTCTTCCGCATTAAATGATTTTAATGTGCCCTCAAATTCTTTTTCATCTTCAAGCTTTTGGTATAGTCCAACGTGGATATAGCTATTTAAGGCTTTCTCCCAGTCTTTTTTGGTCTTGATTGGGCGTTCAACACCAGGAGAAGATAATTCCAACACGTAAGGATCCGGAAAAGGATCGGGCGTAAGTTCATCAAGCTTAGCCGAGATCAACTCGCTAAGACTTGCAATCTCATCCATATCAATGCCATTTTCGCGATCAACATATATTCTTAAATAATTTTGACCTTTTTCCTTTACGTATTCACATTCAACCAATTCATCATTACGCTGTTCAATGATCGAACTAATCTCTGCAAGAACAAAATCTTTAACTTCCGCCAAGTACTTTCCTCCGTAATAAAAAGAGCGAGCATAACCTGCTCACTCCGAATCATTATTCGAACTTCTTTTAGTAGTATACCATAAGTATGATCATACTGCAAAATTTAAAAAAGCGACAATTGGTTTTGATCCGGCATGCCAGCCAAAACCTCATTTTCGTCCAAATAATCCATGATCGTCTGAGAAACTTTGCCACGCTTAGCTAGATCTTCTTTTGACAAAAATTCTTGTTCAGTCCTAGCGGCAACAATTTGCTTGGCCGCGTTGTTGCCAAGACCTGGTACAGCATTGAATGGAGCCAAAATAGTATGTTGATCAATGATCTTAAAGTTAGTGGCTTCTGATTCATTAATATCAACCATTTTGATTTTAATGCCGCGCTCTAGGCATTCATTAGCGATTTCCAAAACAGTTAGCAAGCTCTTATCCTTGGCCGAGGCATCATTGCCTTTGTCTTGTAAGTCTGCCATGGCTTTTTTAACGGTATTTTTGCCGTGACTCATGGCTACTAAGTCAAATAGATCAGCACGAACGGAAAAGTAGGCTGTATAGTAGATTTCAGGATAATAAACTTTAAACCAGGCAATTCTTAAGGCCATTAAAATATAGGCGGTCGCATGAGCTTTCGGGAACATGTATTTTATCTTGAGGCAAGACTGAATATACCAATCTGGAATTTTTCCGTTTTCTTTCAAAACTGCCATGTCGTCATCACTAATTCCACGACCATGCCGAACTGATTCCATTGTCGAAAAGGCAACTTCCGGTTTTACGCCCCAGTGAATGAGGTCCGTCATAATATTATCACGACAGCCAATTACATCCTTTAACTTGCACGTGCCGGCATTAATTAGTTCTTCCGCATTCCCAAGCCAAACATCTGTACCGTGTGATAAACCTGAGATTTGCAATAACTCCGAAAAAGTCTGCGGTTTTGTTTCTTCAAGCATTCCCCTAACAAATCTCGTCCCAAATTCCGGCACCCCTAAAGTACCGGTCTTGGATTGAATTTGCTCTGGGGTAACACCCAAAATTTCTGGACTTGAAAATAATGACATTACCCCCGGATCATCTGGTGGAATCGATAACGGGTCAACTCCGGATAAGTCCTGCAGCATTCTGATCATGGTTGGGTCATCATGACCTAAAATATCAAACTTCAAAATATTGTCATGAATCGAATGGAAATCGAAGTGCGTAGTTTTCCAAGCCGCGCTAACATCGTCGGCTGGATACTGTACAGGCGTAAAGTCATAAATATCCATATCATCTGGAACCACAACTATTCCAGCTGGGTGCTGCCCTGTTGTTCTTTTAACGCCACTAACACCGGCAGCCAAACGATCCAATTCGGCGCGTCTTAAATTTAGTTCCTTTTCTTCATCATAATGTTTGGCGTAGCCGTAAGCCGTCTTATCGGCCACTGTAGCAATTGTTCCCGCACGGTAAGAGTTACCCGGACCAAACATTACACGAATAAAATTGTGCGCCACTGGTTGGTAGTCACCGGAAAAGTTCAGATCGATATCGGGAACTTTGTCACCGTGAAAGCCAAGAAAAGTAGCAAACGGAATATCTTGCCCATCTTTAACTAAATCGGCACCACATTCCGGACATTTTCGATCCGGTAAGTCGTAACCTGAACCATATTCACCATTTTCAAAAAATTCAGAATATTTGCATTGCGGACAGCGGTAGTGTGGTGCCAGCGGATTAACCTCAGTAATTCCAGACATCGTTGCAACTAAACTGGAACCAACGGAACCACGGGAACCTACCAGATAGCCATCCTTGTTGGACTTAGCAACAAGCCGTTGAGAAATTAGATAAATTACCGCATAACCATTTGAAATAATCGAATGAAGTTCCATTTCCAAGCGATCCTGAACAATTTTTGGTAAAGGATTGCCATAAAGCTCATAGGCTTTATCATAGGTCAGTTTTTTCATTTCCTCATCTGAATTTTCGATATGAGGCGGATAAAGTCCATCTTTGATCGGTGAGATCTCCTCGACCGATTCAGCGAGCTTATTCGGATTGGTAATTACAATTTCGCGTGCTGCGTCTTCCCCTAAAAAGCTAAAAGCATCGAGCATTTCCTGAGTTGTATAGAAATGCAAATCTGCTTGTTTCTTATTACGTTCGGGATTACTTCTTTGTGCTGAAACTAAAATCGTGCGATAAATGGCATCATGTTCTTCCAAATAATGCGCATCGCCGCTGGCCACTACTGG
>CALYQE010000040.1 GCA_945281075.1 uncultured Lactobacillus sp.
TACGACGGGGGCGTCACACAACTTAACAATGGTTGACCAAATCACGCAAAATGGTCACAGGATTGTTCCGACGCTAACAACCACAGGTTTTGTGATGGCTGTTGTTTCCGCCTTTTACGCATTCACTGGTTTTGAGGCAGTTGCTTCAGGCTCTGAGGATATGCAGGAACCCGAGAAAAACCTGCCAAGAGCAATTCCGCTTGCCATTTTAATAATTGCTGCCATTTATATCGGCGTTGTGGCGGTAGCATTGATCTTAAATCCCAAGGCTTTGATGACGACTAAGCAGGTAGTGGCGATCAGCGCGATTTTTGACAATGAAATTTTACGCGATTTCATTCTGGTTGGGGCACTTGTATCAATGCTTGGCATCAATGTGGCGTCAAGCTTTAATGCGCCGCGAATCTTGGAGGCAATGGCACGTGAACACCAGCTTCCAGATTCGCTTACCAAGAGAACAAAGAATAATTTCCCGATTAGAACGTTTTTCATTTCAGAAGCATTAGCAATTCTGGTGCCGCTTGCTTTTCAATATAATATGGTCAACTTGATCACTTTAAGTGCGATGGTCAGATTTTTAGGCTTTATTATCGTTCCGCTAGCAGTCATTTGCTTTTATTTCGGCAAAAACAAGGAAGCAGTGTTGCCGGCTCCAAAGAATATCTGGACGGACATTGTGATCCCGATCTTATCAATTGCCCTAGTTATTTTTCTGTTAATCAAATACAATTGGCAAGCTCAATTCGGCATCATTGAAAACAATAAAGTGGTGGGCATCAATTGGTATGCTATCGCAATGATGATCTTTGGCTTTATTGTTTTACCGCTAATCATGTTTTGGGTTTCAAGAAAACAAAGAAGCGAAAATAATTGATGGCGTAAATAAAGAACAACAAAAAACCGCTAACTTGGTAAAATGCTAAGTTGGCGGTTTTTGTTAGGGCTGAAATAATGACTTCAAACAGCTTTAATTGTGCTTTTTACGTACCTGGAAGTAGTGCACCAAACTATAACAGAATAAGATCGCCATGCCGATTCCTGCCATGCTCATGTCCGAACGTGGCGTGCCGGCACCGAAGGTTGCACCAAGCCAGTTAATGATCGTTGGGGAAGCGGCGCAGCCGATGTTAACTAAAATCAAAGCAATCGTGGTTGCAAAGTTAACGGAATTTTTTGGTGCAGCTTCATCTAGCCAGTTGAAAATGTAAGGTACAGATAAGCCAAATCCTGCACCTAAGACAATTACAGCGGCAAATAGCATTGGCAGGTTAGCTGCATATGCGATCGCTAGCAAGCCGGCTACTTGTAAAAACAAACCAATTGGCAAAATTAAGTCTTGCAGTTTCTTTTTCAAAAGCCCATAGCACATTCCGACTGGAATCCCGATCAGGGTAACCGCGCTGGAAACGAACGCAATTTGGCTAACATTAGCAATCTTTTGACTGGTTGCAAGCTGTGGTAATTTGAAGGACATTGGCATGAAGAAAACATACATAAAGAACATCAGAATTGCAATTTCAATGACACTGGCGTTGAGCTTGTTTTCTTCCTTAGCAACAGGTGCTGCGTCATCAGCTTGTGATTGATTGCTTGGCAGTTTTACCACCCAAGCAAATAAAATTAAGATTGGTAAAGAAACCAAATAAATTGAGAAGGTTGCATGCCAGCCGTTAACTGCTAATAAACCAACACAAAATGAGAAAATCGCCGCTCCGACGCTACCCATTGAGCTTTGAAAGCCCAGCATCGTCGATAGTTCATCACCGTGATAAAACTTAGACAACAAGCTAACTGCCAGTGAATTGAATAGACCAATTCCGGCACCTAATAGAAAACGTGATACTAAAATCATCGTGTAGCCATTTGCGTAAATTGGGTAGGTTCCAGCTACTAGAGCGATAATCAGGCCAGTGATCACAGTTGACTTCGTACCGATCAGCCTGATTAAGAAGGGACTTAAAATCAGTCCGACAACTATTCCAATGTTAGGAATGGTACTCAATGTTTCAACGGCTGCCCGTGAAACATCAGGAAATGATGAATACATTAAGGGCAAAACCGAAGAAATTTGGGGTGCAATCATCAATAATAAGGAAATTGACAATAAAGCAACTTTAAATAATCCGGATTTTGGATTTACTTTTTTCATACTAGCTCCTCGCTTTTTTACTTCAAATCGTTTTCGCTAATATTATACTGTCTTTCTGCTATCAGAATAGCGCTTTCAGTCGCTTTGATGTGGCGCTGAGTAACTTTTGCGAATTTCCATGCTAGTTTGCTCATAATTTGCAACCATTGCTCGGTTTAATGAACGCACGCCGCTAAAACCGTTATTCATGGCAATGGCGGTTAGAGTATGGGAGGTGTTGCATAACTCTTGGTAGGCTCGTTGGGAACGATAGTTTTTGATGTAAATACCAAGAGTAACGCCCATGTTTTTCCTAAAGATCCGTTGCAAATATTGTTTGGCTAAATGACAGCTATCTGCCACATCCTGCAAGGAAAAAGGTTCGAAGTAGTGCTTATGGATGTAATCAAGTGCGGTGCGTAAGTGCCCCGTAATAACTAAGTTGCTTGATAATTGGCTAGCATTATCGCGCAGTTTTAAAAAAGATTTTAATAAAATTTCCAAAACTTGATAACTAAGAATGATTAATTCTAAGGACTGAAACTGGCGCCCATTTGCTAACTTGATGGTGGTAATTTTGCTCAGTAAATCTTGCAAGTGATGGTACTGGGCGATTTGCGCCACGGATAATTCCTCTAATGGCTTTATTTCAAACAGGTATTGATCCATTTCTGGAAAGACTTTGAGAATTAAAGGATAGGGAAAAAGCAGCGTCAGCATTAGATCGTTTGGCCTTCTAGCAACGCTGCGCACGCTATGAACGGCTTGCGTATTAACAACTAGGATGTCACCGGCATGGGTGTGGTGGTTTACACCATCGAAGATAAAATGATCAATTTGTCCGCGCATGGTAAAACTCAGTTCAATGCTTTGGTGCCAATGCGGTGCGACTTCCGACTCATTTTGATATTGATGCAGCTCAATGTAAATTGGAAGCTTATCTAGTTGAATTAGCTCGTGTTTTTCGGTTGCCATAAAACTGCTCCTTTAGCAAAAATGGTTGAACTATTTTCCTAGTTCAACCATTATTTTACCGCGATAATTAGTTTTAATTTAGATACTTCCGGAAAAAGTTGAGTTCATCTAAATTACATTGTTTAGCCAACTCGTCCCGTTGATTGACATGGAATACGTGCTGACGGCGATGTTCGTCATCGCCATAGAAGTGAATTTCATGGAAAATGTCTTTAGCGCGTAGATAGCCAGAAAGCAGGTAGGCATTATCACGCAGAAAGTCATCGGTACAAGTCATCAAAAAGATTGGTGGCAAGTCTTTAGTCAGGTAATTTTCAACGTTTAGCTGATCATGCTCAGTAAAGCAAATTTCTGGTCTGAAATAAGCTTCTGGAGCACCGGCAAAAGATTTGATGACCGTTAAGAAATAGGCACCACAGTTTAAAGCGGCCGCTTTAATTGACAGCTTAGGCACCTCATAGCCAAAGAACTTACGGTAGTTAGGACTGGTGTAAACAGCCAAAATTTGCTCGCCCATTTGACCACCAGCACTATCACCAACGATGAAGACATTGTTTAAATCAAACTGATATTTTGTTGCATTTTTGCTGTCTGCAACCCAATGGAAAACGCGGTTAATATCATCTAGTTCGCCAGGGTAAACAACATCTGGCGCGAGGCGATAGTTGGCGTTGACTACGGCAAAACCTTCTTTTGCCAGTGATAAGCAATAAAACTGATAAGTTTCTTTAGTACCGTATACCCAGCCACCGCCATGAATGTTGACAATCACCGGCAATTTGGCATCGGTCCGGTTGCTTGGTAAATAGACATCAAGAATCTGATATTTTGGATCTTCACCATAAGGAAGGTCATCGAAGCGATCGACTTCAGGGATGTGAGTCGGTAACCCAGCATCACGTTGATCGTCACCTTGTTTAAATTCCTTGCGCATGTCACTAACTAATTTTTGATAATCTGGTTCTGCCATTTTTAGCTCTCCTTTAAAATGTAATCGCTTTACTAAAAAGTATTTTACTTCATCAACGCGGAAAAGAAAGTCCAAAAAAGCACCTCAAAGTGGCAAATGAGCATCTAATCAAAAAATAAAATTTGTATACAAAAACGTCTCTTAAAATACTTAGTAAGAGACGCTCCGATTTAACTGAAAAACACATCATTTTTCGTACTTATTAAGTACGCTAATTGTCTTGTCAACTGTAACTGATCCGAGTGACTGATACAATTTTTTGTCACCAATAATAAAGAACTGTTCTTTGGCTCGAGTAGCTGCGACATTAATAATATTAGGCTCGCTTACTGCCCAAGATGCTGCTCCTTCTTCTTGCGCTGATGCACCTAGGACTAAAAAGACAACTTGATTTTCCCTTCCCTGAAAGGTATGTACAGTGCCAATATTTTTTTCATGACCCTGAGAAAAATTAATGCTAGCTAGAGTATTTGCCAGTTTGTTTGCTACGTTTTTAAACGGTGTGATGACAAAAATATCTTTTTGCTGAAACGGATTACTGGTTGAGGTAATCAACTCTTGAATTTTTTCTTTTAGAAAATCAGCCTGCCGCTGAACAAATTTATCTATAGAACTTCCTTTGACATCGTACCAACGGCCCTCACCAGTGCTATTTTCTGCTGATTTAGGTAATACCATTTTGTTATCGTATGAAATAGCGTTAGCAATGCTAAACATCGGATTCTTGCATCTTCTATGAACCCAAAGCGGGATGCCAATCCATTCACCGTGTTCTTGATCTTTATAAAAACCAAATTGACTAGCTTCATCCATGATAGTTTGAATAGATGCAGTACTAGAAACAAATTTTTCACTGACATTAAACATCCGATTTCCAATTAAAGAAAGTACTTTTGAATCTAAGGAATTAACCGGTTTAATTTGAGCAGGATCGCCGACTGCCAGTACACGTTTACTTTTTAGTAAGGCACCTACGACTGACTGCGGTGTTGCTTGTCCAGCTTCATCAATAAATAGATTTGCAATTGTACCATCTGGTAGGTTTTCAAACATGCGGTGAAAGCTTGCGAAAGTAGTGCTGATTACTGGAATAGTAAAATTAATCCATTGCCAAGCACGTGACGTCAGTTCTTGTTGATTTTGCTTGACCTTTTTATCACGGTCATACCAATTTCCCAAAGCTGCTGATAAAGACTTTCGGTTTTCATAAAGAAATTGTTTTCTTACTTTTAGTGCAAGAACAAATAATAATGAGCTATCCTCTAAATCACTTTCAGTAAACCAATAAGTTTCATTTTCAAACTCTTCATATGTTTTACGATCAGTGAAGTCTCGATTGTAATTTGGAACTTTAACATGAAGATCGGCAAACTTGTTGGCTTCAGAAGCTAGTTCATAGGCTTGACTCTGTAAATTATTTAGTTTCTTTTCTAATTCCTGCTTTTTATAGGTTTTTTGCTTAATTTCTTTATTTAAATTTTCCATATCTTGCAGTATACGTTGTTCCGTTTCAGCATTATGGCTATTAAAAAAGTGATCAAGAAACCAGTTAATGATTTTTCTAAACAATCCATATTGTCTACTTTTTTCTTTTAATTGGGCGTAATCAGCTTTTAAAAGGTCAATCTCTTCACCTGCATGATCGATTTTTAAGGAAATACTCGAAAAAATAATTTTTCCGTTAAAATCAAACTGCAGATGATATTTTTCAGCTTCTTGATCCCAATCTTGTTTTTGAAAAATAAATTCCGCGTACTTTTGCAGCCGATCTCGTTTTGATTTAACTTTATTATATTGATCGATAAATTCATTGTATGCTTCATAATGCGGCTGGTAATTTTCCTTTTTTAAATCATCAACTACTTGTTTAATATTACCAATTATTTCATTGATATTTTTTCTCTTACCACCTTCTTTTGATACTAATCCCCAATAATTGGTCGAATCAGAATTGGCAATCTGCTCAAAATAATCCGTCGCTTTTAATTCTTTGATTATATTTTCAAACGTATCTTTTTGAGATGGTAAGTGTGGTAAGTCATTGACGATATTCTGAACTGCACCATTGTTTGAAGAGGCGACAATAATATTTTTATTGGCGATGCTTTCAGGCAAAGCGGTTTGACCAAATTCACTATCTTCTTTTGAGTAAAGATTCTTTTTACTAAGATGGCAAATTTCATTTGCTTGCTCGACGATCAATTCTGCAAAAATATCTTTCAGTAGTGTTGTTTTTCCAGTACCAGGGGGACCATTTACTGTTCTTAGGTCATTGTGGTCATTAAGCGCTAAATTAATAGCTACCTGCTGCATCAAAGAAGCTGGATATTTTGTGAAAAAGTGACCTAATGGATAATATTTTGGCTGTAAAATTTTTTTGAAAATAGTAATGTTTTCACTAGGATTTAAATTTATCCGTTTTTCTTCACTAAATCCGTTTATATATCTCTTTAAGAGGCCAGAATTAGCAGTTTTAGCAGCCTTCAGATCGTCAATGAAGAATGAATGTAAATTGATAATTTCAGTATTGGTGTCATTAACGACAGAATAGTATGTGCTATTGATATTCGCTTGAAAAGTATCACACAATTTACTGAAAGCACCATTAAAGGCTGTAATGAAGTCAGCACTTTCTAATTCTTTAGTGCAGAAAGCAAATAAAGAATTAATAATAGTTTTGATACTTTGCTCAAAATTTTCAAAAGTTCTGATACTACTAAAGAGCTTTCCAACCATCTTGACATAATAACTAGCTGTTACAAATGTTTGATCTTCTATGAGCTTTAGTTCTTTATCAAAAACTATTGCTAGTCCAAATTTATGTTTTGGGTTAAAGGTTTCATCTCGTAAATCACTTAAATTATGTTCTTGGACAATTAGGTCAATAATAGATTGGAAATTAAATATGTCAAAATAAACAATAATACCAATACTATTGGGACGTAAAGTATTGTTATACTTCTCTTTCTGTTTATTAGCAATTTTTTGCTGAAAAAAATGATAAAAATCGCTCGCTCTATCGAAATCTAAAAGTGGCAACAAGAAATTAGGAGAACTTTTTTTATTGATCTCAATGTTGCCTTCGTTGAATTGCTCTATTAGAGTCCATGCATCTAAAATGTTGTTAATATCTTCCATGATTGTCCCCGGGGTGTCTAAAAAATAATTCTGTACACCATAATATTATACAGGTGATTAGAATAAATTAATAAAAAAATAAAAGCGTCCTTTTTGAGGATGTTTTTATTACTGAGCAAGCCATTGCTTGATTAAAGATTTATATTTAGCAAGTGAAATTGCACTTTTAGCGTCCTTATTAGTTGCATTGTAGGCATCGACGTAACGATAAGGGGAATTTTGCGTCATATGAGCCATGCCGATTACCCAATGTTGTTTATTAACAATATTAGTGTAGTGATCAGAAAGCTTATAACCGTTGGTGCCTAATACCGTGTTCTTATAAGCATTACTGTTCCAGTTAGGCGAATATTCGTAGCGAGCAAGACTAGGAGTTTTCTGCACGTTCCAGTTCCAGTCTGCTTTTTCACTCATCCATAATTTAACGGGTGAGTCACCTGCAGCTAGGTTTTCGAGATTATCGGCATAATGATAGTAACGCGGATGCGCTAAATCGCCCCGTTTTTGGTAGTTACTGTCAAGCATTGAAATTGCAGTTGAAATGAGCGAAATTTTGAGCGGCTTTACACCGACAGCAGCTCTTTTTTGATTAACTTTAGTTAAGTTTTTAAGGCTAGCCTTGATATTAGCAACGCTGGTGGCATCCTTAGGTGCACCTAGGTCAACGCATGCTTCAAACCATGACGGAGCAGCTTGCCTACCTAGCTGACCAGTCCGTAACAGTTTGGCTGTTTTTTTAGCTTCTCTTTTTTGCGCTTTTGTTAAGTGTGCCTTTTTTAGCGATAAAATCCATCAAATCGGCAGCACTGCGTCTGGAAGAAGTAGTTGAAGTACTAGTTGCAGCCGTCACATGGTGATCAGGGGCAACGAATGAAGCTAAACCGCAAAAGGACAAACTAGCTGTAACTAATGAAATAAATTTTTTGTGCATATTTTTACATCCCTGTTTTTAAGATTTTGAGAGATTAGTAAATCAATCTAAATTTAGTTTACCAGATTTAAACATAATGCACAGCTTGTTTTCTGCCGGGTAATAACTTTTTGATTAATCAATCATATAGTAATGCATAATATTAAAAGCTAAAGCTGCTGGGCAATAAACTTTAAATAGGCAGCATTTTCGCCCGTTTGCTCTACTTGGACTTGCTCAAGCAAAACGCGCTTGGCGTGCAATTGTGCTTCGTTTATTTCAATATAATGGGTGACAGTTGCGTTGCCAATAAGCTCAACCCAATAGTGCTGCTCTTCTTGATGAACCCTTGTTTGAACAAAACCCCCTGAATTAGAAACGGTCAATAGCTGGTCAAAAGCATTCGCTTGGGGACGGGTTAGGGCGTAAACCAAACTAGCTGCTGACATGCCAGTTCCACAAGCATTAGTGAAGCCAACGCCACGTTCAAAAGTACGAACAAACAAGTGCCGTGAATTAAGTACTTGGGCAAAACTAACATTTACGCCGGCAGGAAAATAGGGATTAGGCTGATTTAACATAGTGCCCAGGTTAGCTAATAGGTCACTGGCTAACACAGCAGGCGAAACCAGACTGATTAAATGGGGATTCGGTACCGACAGAGCAGTAAATTTGAGGTCAGGGGCAAATGCTGGCACTTCTTGATCAATTAGTTGCTTGCAGTCTAACTGCTCGAATGGCAGGTCTTCTTGCTGAAAACTAATGGGGCTGATCTCAACGCTGACGGCTTTTACTTTTGGTGCCCAGTCAGGCTGAAGGCTGATCTGCAAATCGGCTTGTTGTGTTTCGACTTGAAATGAAGTTTGTTGATACTTTTCGGCTAAATACCGTCCGACGGTGCGCAAGCCGTTGCCGCACATTGAGGCAATGGAACCGTCAGCATTGATCACTTGCATCCGTCCAAGCACATGTGGATGAGTCGAAGAACTAACAACCAAGAGACCATCGGCGCCGCTAAGCAGCCCCGTTTTGTTGTTGGTTAGTTGAAGGGCTAAGTTGACTAGTTCCTGGTCTGTGAGCGGTGCTTTTAGCAGCGTTTGGTCGAGCAGGAAAAAAGTGTTTTGTGAACCGTGAACTTTTTGTAGTTGTACCATGTTAATTTAAACTCCTTTTGCGATTTAGGCGAAAAATTGTTGATAGATTTGGGCAACGGCGGCAGGTGCATCCGCCTTTTTGGTGCCCAGCATAATGGAAATTCTGGATGCACCCTGATTAATCATGTGAATGGCGATCTTTTTTTCTGCCAGTGGGACCGTGATTTTTTTCATTGCACCAATTTTGTTCCGCAAACCTTCACCAACCACCATGATAATGGCGTAGTCATTGATCCATTCGAGCTGATCTGGCTGAATAACTTTTTCAATTTCGGCACACATTTCTTCCCGAAGACTGGGAGTGAATTGGCGCTTGTCAAAAATAACCGTTAAGTCATCGATCCCCGAAGGCATATGTTCATAAGAAATGTTAAACTTGTAAAATATTTGTAGTAATTTTAATGTGAAACCTGTTTCTTTATTAAGCAAATATTTGTGCAAATATAAAGCGGCAAAATGTTTGGAACTTGCGACGCCGGTAACAGTATTTTTCGGGTGGAAATTTTTTTTGGGCACAATCATCGTTCCCGGAAGTTCAGGGTGGTTAGTATTTTTGACATTAATCAAAACTTGGCCCTGAATTGCTGGGATCAGTGCTTCGTCATGAAAGACGGAAAAGCCAGCATAGGACAGCTCACGCAATTCACGGTAGGTCATAATTTTAATGGGGTGCGGCTTAGCGACAATGCGCGGATCCGCCGCATAAATTGCATTAACATCCGTGAAGTTTTCGTAAAGGTCGGCTTGAAGTCCGCGGGCCCAAATCGCGCCAGTAATGTCAGAGCCACCGCGCGAAAACGTGGCAATGTTGCCAGTCGGCGTGATGCCGTAAAAGCCAGGAACAACCATGATGTCAGGCGTTTCGCGCCAGTTATACAAATTTTCATAAGTTGCGTCTAGGACCTGTGCGTCATCAGCAACATCGCTAACTAAAAAACCAGCTTCTTTGGGATCTAAGTAACGTGCGGGTAGCTGTTTTTCCTGTAAGATGTGTGCTAATAACTGGGCGCTGAGCTTTTCACCATGGGCCTTAAAAGCGGCAAGCAAAAAGTCGGCGCTAGCATAATGAGCAGCAGGCAGGGCGAGCAGTTCCTGCTTTAAAAAGGCTACTTGCTCAGAATTAAGTTGAAAAAACGTGGCAATATCGTAATATCTTGACCAAATTTGCTCAATAACTGCTGAGCAATCCTTTTTTTCCAGGGTTAGCTCAGCGTATTTGATCAGCAGATCAGTTACCTTGACGTCGTGCTCAAACCTTTTTCCGGGTGCCGAGGTCACAATTACTTTTCGGGTCGGATCAGCATTAATAATATTAATTACTTTTTGAAATTGCTCTCCACTAGCCAGAGAGCTCCCACCAAATTTAACAACTTTCATGTTTGCCCACCTATTTGATTAAATTTTTTTGAATTTGATAGTAACGAATTTTAACATTTTAATTTTAATCTTCAAGTCAAGGGATTATTCGGCCAAGGATTTTGCTTGCTGGTTAAATTAATAATGAAAATCGTTGACAACTAAGTTAAATAATAATAATATTTTTATAAATCGAAGAGGTCGCGACCAACAAGAGTAACTGGTGGAGTTTCTGCAAAGACGAAGAAGCTAGTGAAAGGGACGGTTGCCGAAGCGTTAATTATTGCGGTAATTAATTGGCTGGGACGTAATTTAAGAAATTACGGACTGTCGCAAGTTTGTTAATTTGCGGAGCGCTCGTCAAAATTGAACCAGATAATAATTAATTTTAATTTGAAGGACTCTTTTGTATGCTATCCGCACGCAAAAGAGTCCTTTTTGGCGTATCGGAGGTTAAGTAAATGCCCGTAAATGATTATTACCACACAAATGCTCAAGGCCATTTAACGATTGGCGGTGTTGATGCACTTGCTCTTACGCAAAAATACCAAACGCCCCTAGTTGTTTATGATGTTGCCCAAATTCGGCAGCAATTTCAGGCTTTGCAACATGCCTTTGAGCAGCAACAGCTTGATTATGAAATCAGCTATGCCAGTAAAGCCTTTGCGAGTGTGGCAATGTATCAAGTAATTAAACAGTTACATGGTCATATCGACGTGGTTTCTGGCGGAGAACTCTATACTGCCTTGAAAGCATGCTTTCCATGCCAAAAGATCAGCTTTCACGGCAATAACAAAACCAAAGCGGAACTTTTGCTAGCAGTTAAAAATCGAGTTGGTGTGATCATTCTCGATAATTTTTATGAAATTGAGCTCCTTAAGCAAGTTTTAGCGGAAACAGGCAGCCAAGTTCAAGTCATGTTGAGAATAACCCCGGGAGTAAGCGCGCATACGCATGAATATGACCAAACGGGTCAAGAAGACAGCAAGTTTGGTTTTGATGTGAAATCAGGTCAAGCAGAGCAAGCTTTTTTACAGGTTCAAACTAGTGAACAGATGGAGCTAATCGGGCTGCACGCCCATATTGGCTCACAGATTCTGGAAACGACTGGCTTTGAGCTGGAAGTTGAAAAATTAATGCGGCTCATTCATGAATGGGCACAAAAATATGGCTATCAACCACAGGTTTTGAATTTGGGCGGCGGATTTGGAATCCGTTATACCGCTGCAGATAAGGTTTTGCCACTTGAAACTTATGTGAGTCAAATTGCGACGGCTGTGCGCAAATGGGCCAAGAAGTATGGACTAGCAGTTCCGGCAATTTGGGTTGAACCAGGGCGGTCGATTGTGGGGGCAGCTGGTTACAGCCTATATACAGTTGGTTCGCGCAAAGACGTACCGGGGTTACTGCCTTACGTGGCAGTGGATGGCGGAATGGGCGACAATATCAGGCCGGCGCTTTATCAAGCCGAATACGAAGCCCTTCTTGCACGCGATCCGGCAGCTAAGTCAAGTGAAACCGTCCACTTAGCTGGGCGTTATTGTGAATCGGGCGATTTATTAATTAAAAAATTACCCTTGCCGGTGACTAAACCAGGGGATGTAATTGCGATGCTATCCACGGGTGCTTATGGTTACAGCATGGCCTCCAATTATAATCGGGTGCCGCGACCAGCAGTCGTGTTTGCGGAAGATGGGCAAGCTCAAGAAGTTGTTACACGTGAAACTTATGAAGATTTAGTCAGCCATGACCGTTTTTATCAAGAAAAGTGAGGAAAACAAATGAAGAATATGTCAGCAACAGAAATAATCGACTTTATCGCCAATGCACCGAAGAAAACACCGGTGAAAATTTATGTGAAGGGGGACTTGGCCGACTTGAAATGGCCGGTAGAAGTAAGAGCATTTGTTGAAGACCACGTTGGCGTTGTTTTTGGGGATTGGGCTGATTTAGTGCCGTTTTTAAGGGCAAATGCAGCTAAAATCAACGATTATCAGGTTGAAAACTGGAGTCGTAATTCCGCCGTGCCGTTACTGGACCTGAAAAACATCTCTGCGCGCATCGAGCCGGGGGCATTGATTCGTGAACAGGTTAGCATTGGCGCCAATGCGGTGGTCATGATGGGTGCCGTTATTAATATTGGTGCTGAAGTTGGTGCAAATGCCATGATTGACATGAATGCCGTGCTTGGCGGACGTGCAATTGTTGGTGCCAATAGTCATATTGGTGCCGGTGCGGTCATTGCCGGTGTTGTTGAACCAGCGTCTGCGCAGCCCGTTAGAATTGGCGAAAACGTTTTGATAGGTGCCAATGCAGTCGTTTTAGAGGGTGTCCAAGTTGGTGATAATGCGGTTGTTGCTGCTGGTGCAGTCGTAACGGAGGATGTTCCTGCCAATAGCGTGGTGGCTGGCGTACCCGCTAAAATTATTAAGCAGCGGGATGAAAAAACTGCGGGCAAGACTGAGATTGAACAAGATCTGAGAAAGCTGTGAGCTAATGTTAACAAGTGAGCAGTTTATTCAGATGCGTCGTGATTTGCACCAGATTCCTGAACTGGCTTTGCAAGAAACACAAACGCAGCAGTATTTATTAAAAGTTATCGCACAGTTTTCCCAAACTTTTTTACAAGTTAGGACCATACCTGAACTGCCAACCGCTATTTTAGTTAGGGTTAAAGGCAGTAAGCCAAGCAAAACGATCGGTTATCGTGCAGATATTGATGGCTTACCGGTGAAAGAAGACACGGGTCTGCCATTTGCTTCACGCCATGAAGGGAAAATGCATGCGTGTGGCCATGACATTCACATGACAGTTGCCTTGGGCATACTCAATTACTACAGCGAGCATCAGCCTCAAGATAACCTTGTTTTCTTTTTTCAACCGGCTGAGGAAAGTCAAAATGGGGGCAAGTTAGCGTACGAGCAAGGGGTGTTTTCCGGACAATGGCGCCCCGACGAATTTTTTGCGTTGCACGTCACGCCAGATTTACCAGCCGGAACAATTGGCTGCCGAAATGGAACCTTATTTGCAGGTGCAGCTGAAGTCAATATTGACTTGTTTGGTCAGGATGGTCATGCTGCTTATCCGCACCGCGCGAATGATATGGTGGTGGCAAGTGCCGCGCTGGTTGAACAAATAGAAACAATTATCTCACGCAGCATTGATCCGATTGAATGCGGCGTGGTCACGATTGGCAAAATTCAAGCCGGGACAATTAGAAATGCGATTGCTGGTCATGCGCGCTTAGAAGGTACCATTCGCGGACTGACACAACCAATGATTGAGCAAATTGAACGGCGCTTGCGCGAAGTAACGGAAGGGATAGGCCAAAGCTTTCAGGCGAAGACAGAAATCGAGATTAATCAAGGGGGTTACTGGCCAGTCGTCAACGATCCCGCAATCACGGCTGAGTTTATTGCTTACATGCAAAACACTCCAGAAGTTGCTTACCAGGAAACTCAGCCTGCGATGACCGGTGAAGATTTTGGTTACTTGCTGGCCAAGATACCGGGGACAATGTTCTGGCTTGGCGTCCAAGATCAAGCGCAGCTTCACTCTGCTACGTTTAGTCCGCAGGAAGCTGCGATTAGGCCCGGAATTGAAGCAATGATTGGCTTTTTCAACCAGCATATGTCACAAGTGAAAGGAGAAAAATAAATGGATTTTAAAAATGCAGATCTGTTGACGGCGATTATCACGCCCTTTAATGATGAAGGGCAGGTTGATTATCCGGGTTTAGCAGAATTAACAGAACATTTAATTGCGACGGGCAGTAAGGGCTTCGTTATTGGTGGCACAACCGGTGAAACGGCAACAATGACACATGATGAAAAAATAGAGCTTTACACCCGCTTTGCGCAAATTATTGCTAAAAGAGTACCGGTAATCGCGGGTACGGGCAGCAATAATACGGCTCAGACAGTTGAATTTACCAAGGAAGTTGCACAGATCGACGGTATCGATTTAGCGTTGGTAGTAGCCCCTTACTACAATAAGCCTAATCAGCGCGGATTGAAGGCTCACTTTGAGGCGGTAGCGAATAATTCCGGCATCCCAATCATGATTTATAACATCCCAGGTCGCAC
>CALYQE010000041.1 GCA_945281075.1 uncultured Lactobacillus sp.
TAAAAAAGCACCTTTCATAAATGAAAAGTGCTCTTTATTAGTCTTGAAATTGGTCAACATAATCATCAATTTGCTGCAAATAGTTTTTTTTAGCTGCTTCACTAATCCAGGAGGCAGTAAAAGAGTTTTTGGCAATTTGGATGATTTCTTGTCGACCCCATCCGCATTTTTGCGCGAATTGATAATAAACATCATTAATATAGGTGTCGCCTTTATAAGATGGGTCGTCCGAATGGAGGCTAATCAAAGCGCCCTGGTCAAATAAAGTGGTAATCGCTTTTTCTTCCATATCCTGACGAGTATAAAAATATGCAATTGGACAAGCCGTAATTCCAATTTGCTCATCAACTAAGTAAGCCATGAGATCCGGATTCTCAATGATATTCATCCCGTGATCCAAGCGATCAACTTCGATTATTTCAAGTGCCTGCTTGATATGCTCAACCGAATCAACTTGTTTTGGATCACAGTGCATGGTTAGGTAATAGCCTTGTCTTTTGGCTTCTTCAAAAATCGTCAAGAATTTCAGCGGCGGATTATGGTGTTCTGCCGAGTCAAGACCGACACCGATAATCCAGCCTTTTTCGTGATAAGGCTGAGCTAGTTGCAAAGTTTCGCGAGCAGACTCCTTTGAAAACTCCCGCAAAAAACACATAATCAGCTGCGCATCTAACCCCAGCGCCCGACCATCGACAATTGCCTCATGAATGCCTTCAATGACCGTTTCAAACGCCACGCCGCGACTGGTGTGGGCCTGCGGATCAAAGAACAACTCCAAATGCTTAACATTGTTTTGGGCCATTCTTTGCAAAAATGCCCACGTTAGGTCATAAAAATCCTGTTTGGTGTGCAGAACTTTCATTCCGTTATAGTAGGCCTTCAAAAACTCGCTTAAGCCGAAGCCGTAGCTATGATCGATGTCAGCTGGTGATTCAGCACCAATGTCCAGATTATTTCGCTTGGCACATTCAAATTGCAAATCAGGTTCTAAGGTGCCTTCAATGTGAACATGCAATTCAGCTTTAGGCAATCCGGCAATAAACTCTGGGGTTAACTTTTCCATTATCTGCTCCATTACTCTTATCTTAAAAAATCACTAGTAGTGAAATTTTTGTCATTGTTCAAAGCTAATCCGAACATTAATTCTCAGAAGATTAATCTCAGCACTGCTCCGACCGGAAGAAAAATTCGGTTTTTTGTCGTTATTTTAATGATAGCACTTTAGTAAAAGTTTACAATATAATAAATACAATATTTTTCATTCGTCTTTTCCCCAATAAAGAACTGGTTTATTTTCTTTCATGACGTAAAATTTCATCATTGAGCCTTGATTATTCTTTAAATCACTAGTAAAGTGAAATCAATTTAAAATCACTATTATCAAATAAGGAGCACACTTGATATGTCAAATTGGTCAACAAAATTTGTAAAAGAAGGATTAACCTTTGATGATGTTTTGTTAATTCCGGCAGAAAGTCACGTACTTCCAAATGAAGTCGACTTGCAGACAGAATTAGCACCAAATTTAAAATTGAAAATTCCGCTAATCAGTGCTGGTATGGATACAGTCACTGAAGGCGCGATGGCAATTGCAATTGCTTTGCAAGGCGGACTTGGCGTCATCCATAAAAATATGTCAATTGGTGCTCAAGCTGGCGAAGTGGCAAACGTTAAAAACGTTGTTGTTCCAAGCAATGTTTCAAAAGCTGCTGTTGACGAGCAAAATCGACTTCTAGTAGCTGCGGCAATTGGCGTAACCAGCGATACTTTCGAACGAGCAGAAGCCTTGCTTGAAGCCGGAGCTGATGCGATTGTCATTGATACGGCTCATGGACACTCTGCCGGCGTTTTACGCAAAATAGCTGAAATTCGCAAGCATTTTCCGGATGTTACGCTAATTGCAGGCAATATTGCCACTGGCGATGCTGCTCGGGCGTTATTTGACGCTGGCGTTGATGTCGTTAAGGTCGGGATTGGTCCCGGATCAATCTGTACTACGCGGGTTGTAGCAGGTGTTGGCGTGCCGCAAATCACCGCTATTTATGACGCTGCCACTGCCGCTCGCGAATATCGCAAGCCAATTATCGCAGACGGCGGTCTACAATACTCTGGCGATATTGTTAAAGCGCTTGGTGCGGGCGGCAATGCCGTAATGCTTGGTAGCATGCTCTCTGGAACTACTGAAGCGCCCGGCGACATCTTTGAAAGTGAAGGTCAGCAATTTAAAACTTACCGTGGTATGGGCTCAGTCGGTGCAATGGCACAAGCTCACGGCTCTTCCGACCGTTACTTCCAAGGCGGAGTTAACGAGGCAAATAAATTAGTTCCCGAAGGCGTTGAAGCTAGGGTTAAGTACAAGGGTGACGTATCCGACATCATTTTCCAAATTATTGGTGGCTTAAGATCAGGCATGGGCTACGTCGGTGCATCAACCATCGAAGAATTGCGCGAAAATGCTCAATTTGTCCGCATTACCAATGCTGGCCTGCGTGAATCACACCCGCATGATGTTCAAATTACGAAAAAAGCTCCTAATTACGAATAATTTTTCCAAACAAAAAACACCAGTCGTGCTTCAAACGAAGTTACGATTGGTGTTTTTATTTTTCAGATAAAGCCTGATCGAGCTTGAGCAAGTTGTTCAGTAACTCATTCTTGGTATTAGCCCCCAGAATTTTTTCAGTCTCATGTTCAGATTCAACAAAATAAGACGTGATTTTTTGTTCTAAACTGGTTGCTTTGCCCGTTAAGCGGATTTCTTTTAAGCGTGTGTCTTGACTATTAACCACTTTCGTAATCAGCTCTTTTTGTTCCATTAAGTGCAAGATATTGGTTGCAGTCGATTTCCTAATATTAAACTCATGCTCAATATCTTTTTGGTAAATTGGCTGACGACTTGAAAAAGATGCTAAATACTCAATAATTAACATCTGCGTTCCCGTCAATCCTAACTTTCTGGCAAAATGATCAACATTACGGTTAAAAGTATTTTGCACCCGCTGTAAAGCTAATCCGAGTCTTTTCATTCTTATTCCTTTGTTTTAACTGGTTTAGTTGCTTGATACAGCAAGTATACACCAATTACAACCAAAATAAGCAAAAAGATTAAACCGACTTGAGAAGCGTCAATCAGCTGACCCGAAACCGTCTTTTTCGTGCTTAACTGCTGCACAAATTGCATAATCGCAGAAACAATCGAGGTTCCGACTGCACCAGCAAATTGCTGTGCCATGTTAAACAGACCATTGCCATCAGCATTTTCTTTTTGACTTAAAGTATTGAGCGAAGCGGTCATCGTGTCACCCATTACTAGGCCGGTGCCCAGCATGGTAACGGCATAAAACAAAGTGATCTGCCAAGAAGTAAAACCAGCGGCAAAAAGACAGAATAGCAAGCCACCGACAAATTCAAACAGGGCGCCAGTCATAATCGGTTTACGCGGACCGTAAGTGTCAAGCAACCGACCACTGATTGGCGAGGCAATTGCCCCAATCAATCCACCCGTTAGCAATAATAAGCCAGCGGTCATTGCAGTCGAACGATTGACGATTTGAACGTAATTTGGCAAGATAAAGGACAAACCCAGGGTATTAATTTGAAAAATAAAGTAAGCACCTAAGCCGCGAGTAAAGTTGATTTTGTGAAAAACGCGGATGTTAATCAGCGGGTGCTCCGTTTTCAATGAGTGTTTGATAAAGTACCATAAAGCAATAATTCCAACCACTAAAGGCAAAATAAAAGTTAATGGCTTTTCAAAGATCACTGCTAAATTACTAAACGCCAAAATCAAAGCGATAAAAGTAATTGTGATCCCAATAAAGCCTGCAACATCAAGCTTAGTATGCTCAATTTTGACATTTTCCTTTTTAATTGAGGCCAGACCCATGACTAAGGAAATAATCATTACGGGAATAATTAAAATATAAATATAGCGCCAGCCACTTGTATTGATGATTAGGCCGCCAAAAGTCGGACCCAGTGCTGGTGCGACCGCCGTAATCATCGTCCCTATTCCCATCAATAAGCCGATTTTATCCATCGGCGTTCTTTCTAAAATAATGTTGAACATCAGTGGGATCGCAATTCCTGCACCGGCCCCCTGAATAATTCGGCCGATTACCAAGAAGGAAAAATCTTTAGCCACTACATCAATCAATAAGCCGACAATAAAAATTACTGAAGCGGTAATAAAGAGTGTCCGTGAACTAAAATTCCGTTTTAAATATGCAGACAGTGGCATAATGATGGACGCTACCAGCAAATAGCCTGTTGTCATCCACTGAACTGTCGCCATGTTAACGTTAAACTCTTTCATTAAAGCAGGAAAAGTAACATTTCCAGCCGTTTCAATCAGCACGCCTGAAAATGACATCAGTCCGGCTGCAAAAATCGAACAAATTAATTTTGCATCTAATTTTCTTTCCATTCAAATCCTCCTAATTTAGTTAGCAAACTAACCAAATTACTATCTTACTTGATTTGGCGGCAAAAGGCAAAGAATTTATTTAATAATACTGCAGCATGATAACTACCAAATCGCAAGCTTTCGGCCTTTGTAGCTCTTCTTCGCTTTTTTGTAAATAAATTTCACCTTTTCGCCAACCACAAAAAAAGCACCAATACTGGTGCTTTTGATCGCTATTCAATTTTGGGATGCTAGGATTTTTTCGACATTTTCACGCATAACGGCCAGATAATCGCAATGACGACGCTAATTGCTAGGCCAAGTAAAATATTTGAGCTCGTCGTAAGCGATATGCCCTTATATAATTCAGCTTGCAGCCCTTGCAAAAGTTGGTTTGTCAATAATTCTAACGCCGCAAAGGAACCGACTGCAGCGATTAACAAGGCAATGGAAGCCCAATATTTGCCAAACAAGACCAATAACACGGCTAAAATAAACACAAAAATTGCGGCTAAACAGAAATAGTGAAAAATGCTAATGGCTTGTTTGACTTTTTTAGAATTGTCCTTCAAGTCCTGATTAATTCTATTTAAAACGATGTAGCTAAAAGCTTGCTGCACCCGATTCTTTTGCGGTAAGTTAATGTTTTTTGCGGTTAATTCGTCGTTTTCCGAGTAACTGACGCTGAGATTGTAGAGATTCAAGTAAGACATCTCGTAATGATACTTTTGCGGTAATTGATCAAGGATTTTATTTTCCACACCAAAGTCTTTGGCTAATTTAAGTGTTTCTTTTAGCGTCGGATCATTGGCTTGACTAACATTATTTTTCACTACTGCCCGCGCCATGTTCGGCACGCTTTGAATATCAAGAGTTATGGGACTAACTAATAATAAATAAGCAGACAAGCAAATTAATGCTGAAAATATTAGTCTTAAAAGACCATTGGCAAATCTTCTCATCAAACTTTCCCCCTTCGGGTAGATTAACTATTGTTCTAGCAATAGTGTTGACCTGAAGCTAAACAGTCGCATGCGACCATTTCTGGTGCGTCCTTCTTTTTGTGATCAAGCTCGTCTTCAATTGTCGCAATATCAGCTTTTGATAACGGCATTTCCTTCAGAACCTCAATTAAAACCTGACCCTTGTGCATGTCACACATATGATTCATCATTTCCTTTGTGACCTGAATCATCATTTCAATCTGCGTTACCGTAGCGGCATACACATAACGGCGGCCGTCCTTGCGCGTTTTAAGCAAACCCTTTTTTACCAAGCGTCCGATCAAAGTCTTAATGGTTGATTCCGACCAAGCCTTTTTGGCTTGAAGCTGCTTAATCACATCGCCGGCATGGCTCTCGCCAAGAGTCCACACTATTCGCATGACTTCCCATTCGGCTTCAGAAATATTATGTTCTTTGTTATTTTCTACCATAATAATCAACCTAACTTTATTCTACTACAAAACTATAAAACGAATTTTTTTAATGCTTTGGCAATACCCTCATGGTCATTGTCATCAGTAACATAGTCAGCGCTGTCTTTGATCAGTTCGATCGCATTGCCCATCGCTACCTTAGTGAAGTTAGGGTTTGAAAACATTGAAATATCATTGCCCTGGTCGCCCAAAACCATGACCTGCGATTGAGCAATTTTTAGCCGGTCCGCAAGGTCAATCAAGGCGTTTCCTTTTGAAGCGTCTTTGATGTTCACCTCAATAATTGATGAAAAGCTGCGGACAATATCATACTTGGCAAACGCCCAATCAGGAATATTGTTCCAGAGCTTTTCCACTTCGTTAAGGTCATCAGTGACGCTAAAGCCAGCCTTATTGAAAGCAAAGTCTTGCGCTATTTCTTCGGCCTTACGTACTTTGGTCACATTATTGGTCATCGCTGAATTAACGGCTAAGTTAACGCCAATATCATGATCACAAGTCCAAAAACACTCCGGAGTTTCAAAATGCAGATTAACATGCGCCAGGCGCTGCAAGCGGCGCATATTAGTGAAATCACGATAGTCCATTTCCTGATTCATCAGCACTTTACCGGCCAGATTTTGAATAACCGCTCCGTTAAAAACAATGTTATATTGCTTGCTGCCACTTAAGCCAAGCTGCTTATTGAACGGCATTACACCAGAAAGCGGCCTTCCCGTTGCCAAAACTACCTGCACGCCCGCACTGATCGCCTGTTTTAAAGTTTTTTCGGTTTCAGGTAAAATCGTATTGTTGCTACTCAGTAATGTCCCGTCCAGATCGACTGCAATTAACTTGATTGCCAAAATAGTTTCCTCCCACAGTTTTTACCACATCTTCTTTATTATACAAAAAGTCGTAATTACTTACGACTTTTTTAGTATTCAGTTTGATTCAGCGGCTTGACCGTCTTTTACTCAACGGTCACACTTTTGGCCAAGTTTCTTGGTTTATCAACATCCAGGCCCTTATTTTTGGAAGCATAGTAGGCTAGCAGCTGGGCGACGACTACACTTATTAAAGGCGTCAGGTAATAATTAACTGTCGGCAAAATCACGTCATCATTCTCATGGGCAAGCTGCTCGCTGGCAATGGCAATGACATTGGCCCCTCTAGCCAGCACTTCCTGAATATTGCCACGTAACAAGTCAGCAGTCACTGGATCATTAACCAAGGCAATTACCGGTGTCTTTTGTTCAATTAAAGAAATGGTGCCGTGCTTTAGTTCGGCTGCAGCAAAGCCCTCCGTTTGAATATAAGATACCTCTTTTAGCTTAAGTGCTGCCTCTAAGGCAAGTGGATAATCAATCCCCCTGCCGATATAAAAGGCATTGCGCGAAGGAAGCAAATAGGTGTTGGCTACCTGTTCAATTTTTGCTTTAGCAGATATTATCTGTTCAATCCCCTCAGCAGCAATTGCTAATTCGTGACGTAAGTCAAAGTCGTGCGCCTCTTTGTGCTGCAGCTTCATGCCGACGGCCTTGGCCAAAACAGCTTCAACAGCAAGCTGGGCAGTATAAGCCTTGGTGGAAGCAACGGCGATTTCTGGACCGGCTTCTAGGGCCATTGCATAGCTGGCCTCACGCGCTAGAGTAGAATTAGGGACATTAGTTAAAGTAAGGCTCGGAATTTTTCTTTTAATTGCTTCCTGCAAAACCACTCTTGAATCGGCAGTTTCGCCAGATTGTGACAGAAAAATAAACACGGGCTTTTGCGAGAGCATTGGAAAATGATAGCCGGCCTCTGAAGCAAAATCTACTTCGGTGGGAATCTGCGCAAAATGCTCGAATAGCAGCTTGCCAACTAATCCGGCATGGTAGCTCGTACCAGCGGCAAAAATATACAAATGATCGGCCTGAGCCAATACCGAAGTAATCTGCTGATCTACTTGTGGATTGCCATTTTCATCCAGGTAAAGCTGAGTTAAGCGCCGGAGAACATTGGGCTGCTCGCAGATCTCTTTAAGCATATAAAAGTCATAAGGGCCTTTAGAGACCTGACTAGGATCAATCTTTAATTGATATGATTTAGGCGTTACCTTTTCACCAGTAAGTTTTTCAATGTGAATGTGATTTTTGGTAATGTCGCCAACTTCACCATCTTGCAAGTCAATGAATTCCTTGGTTTGATCTAAAACGGATAAGCTATCAGAAGCAACAAGATTGAAGCCTTTGCCCAGCCCCAACATAAGTGGGGATTTGTTTTTAGCAATAAAAAGATGATCCGGTTTTAGATTATCAATGAGAATGATTGCATATGAACCACGCACTTCTGCCAGCGCGGCTTTCAATGCCGTAAAAGGATCAACCTGCTTTTTTTGCACAATTTGACTTACTAACTGAACCAAGATTTCCGTATCTGTATTGGACTGCAGCTCGACTCCTTTTAAGTATTTTTCCTTTAGTTCTTGATAGTTCTCAATTACACCATTATGAACCATATAAAAGCGCTTGATCTGATCAAACTGGGGATGTGCATTATTAACTGTCGGCTTACCGTGAGTGGCCCAGCGAGTGTGACCAATTCCCACCAGTCCCTCTTCATCAGGGAGCATTTTTGCTTTTAAATTATTAATTCGCCCGACCGTTTTAGTCAGATATTGGTGCCCCTGCAGGTCGTTTAAATATATTCCGGCAGAGTCATAGCCTCGATACTCAAGGTTAGTTAAGCCATTTAAAACTATCTCCTTAGCCGATTTACCGATGACGCCAACAATTCCACACATATTTATCTCCTTTGGTCTATCCCAAATATCAAAATTTGGACTAATAATATTTTTTCATCAACAAAAGGAATAATATTACTAATTATAAAATTGGTCAAGCTATTTAATATAAAATTGGTATATTTAAAAACAAAAGAAAAGAAGCGGAAAATTTTTTTCCGCTTCTTTTAATTATTTCGGGGTTTTAACTTAAACACCCATCTCTTTTTCTACCACATCAGTAATTCGTTTAACATAAGCATCGGTTTGAGCTTGGGTCGGCCCTTCTGCCATTACCCGCAAAAGTGCTTGAGTTCCCGAAGGTCTAACTAAAACCCGACCGTCGCCGTTCATCTCATTTTCTACTTCTTTGATAACGTCAAGAATAGGTTGGTAATTTTTCCAGCCCATTTTATCTTTGACCGGCACATTAACCAAACATTGTGGGTAATCTTTAAAGTCAACCAGCAATTCACTTAAGGTCTTGCCCGTTTTCTTCATCACGAGCATCAACTGCAAGCCTGTCAGCATGCCATCACCAGTGTTATGATAATCACTCATGATCACATGACCGGACTGCTCTCCACCAAGATTATAGCCGTGGGCGCGCATTTCTTCTGACACGTAACGGTCACCAACTTGCGTTCTGATGTTTTTGATACCCTTTCTTTCCAAAGCCTTGGTAAAGCCCAAGTTGCTCATCACAGTAGTGACAATCGTATCATTCTTCAAGCGTCCGCCTTCTTGCATGTATGATCCAAGGATATACATAATGTGGTCGCCATCAATTTCCTTACCATTTTCATCAACGGCAATGCAGCGATCTGCATCGCCGTCAAAAGCAAGTCCTAATTGCGCTTTTTGTTTAACCACTTCTTCTTGCAGTTTCTTCGTGTGAGTTGCGCCCACATGGTCATTAATATTTAACCCATTAGGATGGGTAGCAATCGTCGTAAAGTCAACTCCACAGTCAGCGAATAAGCGTGAGATTAAGTTGCTGGCCGCTCCGTTAGCGCCATCAATTACCACTTTAATTCCGTCTAAATCCTCAGGAATCGTGTTTTCAATAAATTGCAGATATTTGGCACTGCCTTCGTGGAAGTCGGTCACTGAACCTAACCCTTGTGCCGAAGGTCGTGGTAAGGTGTCTTCTTTTGCGTCAATCAGGTTTTCAATTTCGCCTTCCATTTCATCGGAAAGTTTTAAACCATCGCTACCAAAGAACTTAATTCCGTTGTCCTCAACTGGATTGTGTGATGCCGAAATTTGAATTCCAGCGTCTGCACCCTGAGCCCGAACTAGATAAGATAAGCCTGGTGTTGTGATGACGCCGACTTCCAGAACTTCAATCCCGACAGAAAGGAGTCCAGAAATTAACGCAAATTCAAGCATCTGACCAGATATTCTTGTGTCGCGCGATACTAAAACCTTAGCTTGCTCATTTTGCTTCTTATTTTTGGTTAAAATATAACCTCCATCACGACCAAGCTTAAAGGCCAATTCAGGTGATAATTCTTGATTAGCTATGCCTCTAACACCATCGGTGCCAAAATATTTTAACATTAAAAACAACCTTTCCATTTAATTTTTACTATTGGAACTTTCCACTCTAATATCAACATCAATTTGATTTGGCTCCGCCTTGACCACCCCGGCAGGTAATTTTAAAGTTACCGTTTTGGTTGTTGCTGCACCAATGTTACTTAGGTCGACCGGAACCAACAGGCTTTTTACTTTTTCTAAGTCTTTTTCCGTGCCATAAATATTAACATACTCGCTTTTTGCGGTTAGCGAATAAATCTTCCCTTTATTTTCATGTTCAGGCTTTAATTTGAGCCGAACCTTTTTCCTGGCCAGTGAAACTGGGACGGTAACCTTAGCCGTCGCAGGTTCAATGACCACATTCAGCTGCCGGCCCTGGTGATCCTGAGCGATTAAACTAACCTGCCGTTCGTAAGTATGCTCAATTTCATTAGGCAAAACCACCTTAGCAACAATTTGGTCAATCTGTTCAACCTCGCTGCGAGCACCAGTAACCTCAACTTGTTGCGGATAAACACTAGGATGACCAATAACATAGCCGTGCGCTAATGCACTCTTATTATACTCTATTTGTATAGGCATAGTAGTTGATTTTCGCTTCTGGATATTCACCCGCACGGTTTTCGGATTAATTGAATAAGAAAGCTGTCTGCTGATGCCGTTAACATGAACTTTGACCTCATGCTTGCCAATACTCTGCTTGGTTAAATCAATATAGGCCCGAAAATTCTGCGTATTAATGGTTGAGGTAACCAAAGCAGTTGATCCTTCCAAAGTAATGTTAACTTTTTCCGGGTAGCCAACAACATAATATTGATCCGTATCAACTGATACTTGAAGCGGCACACTAATCGTTTGCGTTTTATTAACGGTTTGCTTGGTGCGGTTTGATTGTCCTTGTGCCCAAAAACCGCCCTGAGTATCATTAACGTAAATAACCAGCAAAACCGCAATCAAAAGCGAGACCAACTTAATAAACCATGGTTTTCTCCAAAATTCTTTCATCGGTCAGCACCCCACTTCCAGATCTTTTGAATAATCTTTTGGTACCATTTATCATTTGGATTTTTCTTTGGCACTAAAGCTGCAGTCAGATATTTCATATAATCATCGCGTGACATGTCTAGTAAAAAGCGCCCATTGCGTGTAATTGTTACTCCACCGGTTTCTTCCGAAACGACAATAGTAATCGCATCTGTTACTTCAGAAATGCCCACAGCAGCCCGGTGCCTAGTACCCAATCGTTTTGGAATCATACTGTTATCTGACAACGGCAAATAAGCCGCGGCCACAGCAATTTCACGATCTTGATTAATGATCACGGCGCCATCATGCAGGGGCGTGTTCGGGATAAAAATATTGATTAGTAGTTCACCGGTAACTTTAGCATTCAGAGGAATGCCTGTTTCAATATAGTCATCAAGTCCCGTTTCCTGCTGAATGGTAATTAATGCACCTATTCGCCTTTTGGACATGTACTGAATTGCTTTATCCAGTTCCTTGACGAATTTAATTGATTCATCGCGCTCACTATCTTCACGTCCGCCAAAAATCGGCAAGCGGCCCAAATGTTCAAGCCCGCGCCTAATCTCAGGCTGAAAGATAATGATAATGCCCACAACTGCCCAGGAGACAATCTGGTCAATTATCCACGTGGTTGTGTGCAGCTGTAAAACGCCCGCAATAATCCGCACGATGAAAATAAGAACGATTCCCTTGGCCAGCTGAACGGCCTTGGTGCCCCTAATTAAAATGACTAAGTGGTAAACTAAAAACCAAATAATTAATACATCAAGGACAATGGAAAAATTGTTCCAGGTAAAAAGATTGTTTACGCTAGATTGCATAGATACTCCTTTCTTTTACTGACCAGTGTTTGGTGACTCAGGTGATTTACCGATAATTCTGACTTCAGTTTGCAAGTCAATGCCAAATTGCTGTTTGATTTTTGCTTGAATCAGATGAATCAGTTTTAAATAATCCGTTGCGGTTGCTCCACCCTTATTGACAATAAAGCCGGCATGCTTGAGCGAACTCTGGGCACCCCCAACTTGCTTGCCTTGCAAACCGGCCTCAATAATCATTGGTCCAACATAATGCCCAACCGGTCGCTTAAAGACACTGCCACAAGAAGGATATTCCAGCGGCTGCTTATACTTACGCAATGCATTTAAGTAATTCATTACGGCCAGAATTTTATTTTTGTCACCGGCCTGCAAAATGAAAGTTGTACTGATGACCACATCGCCTGTCTCCTGAATTAATGAATGGCGATAGGCAAATTGCAGTTCATTCTGGCTATATTCTTTTATTTCACCTGAACGGGTTAAAACTTTAACGCTTTGAATCACCGTCGACGTTTCACCTCCGTATGCTCCCGCATTCATGAAAACAGCGCCACCGACGCTACCAGGAATGCCGGCCGCAAATTCCATGCCCGTTAAACCATGACGCGCCGCCGTAAAAGCCGTATCGACAATATGCGCTCCAGCTTCTGCCATTACGCAGTTGCCCTCGACTACAATCTGCTTCATTCTGGTTAAAATCAGAACTAGTCCGTCAATTCCGCCATCGCGAATGATTAAGTTAGAGGCATTGCCAATAATTGTTAAGGGAATTTGTTTAAGGCGGGCTGTATCCACCAATTTTTTCAGTTCAGCTTGATTTTGGGGAAAAGCTAGATATTCTGCCGGTCCACCAGTTTTAGTATATGTATACTTGCTGAGCGGTACCTGCTCTTTGATCTCAATTCCCTCTTTGATTAAATCGACTAACTCCAAAATTAAAACTCCCTTTATTCTATCTTTTTCTATTTTACCCCATTCAGTAAATTGCTTCATCATATGTTATACTAAAATTAATTTTTGAAGGAGAAAAAATGAATTTTATTGCAATGGATTTCGAAACCGCTAATCGTCACCCCGAAAGTGCTTGTTCTCTAGCTCTGGTGATGGTACGCAATAACGAAATCGTCGATCGCTTTTACACCGTAATCAATCCCCAAATGCCTTTTGATGCCCGTAATATTCAGATCCATGACATCACTGCAGAAGATGTGAAAGACGCGCCCACGATGGCTGAAGTTTGGCCCCATATCAAAAAACTATATCAACCCGGAATGCTGGTGTGCGCTCATAACGCCCGGTTTGATACAAATGTGCTTCGTCAGAGTTTAGCTCGTTATGATCTGCCCGAACCACATTATTTTGTCATTGATACTTTGCAAACTAGTCGCCTTTTTGAACCAGATTTGCCCAATCACAAACTTGATACTGTTTCGGATGCCTTAAATGTTGAATTATGGCATCATCACAACGCCTTAAGCGACAGCGAAGCTTGTGCAGGCATCTTAATTGCCCAGCAGCGTGAATTTGGTGACGAGGCCATCAAAAATCTTGTCACGCAGGTTTAACGAAAAAAAACAGGACTTACATTTAAGTCCTGTTTTTAATTTGTTTAGCGATATTATCAACCCAAGCGTCATTTCGCTTGCCCTGCGGTCTAAATTCTACTGTTCTTTTGGTCGAATCCCAACTGTCATCAACTCGCCTAATCACTACCTGTAAATACTGATCCGGCAGTTCACCTTTGATAACTTCCGGCCATTCAATAATTACTAAACCGGGTTCTGCTAAATAACTATTCAAATCAATCGAAGACAAGTCATCGTTTTCTAAGCGATAAAAGTCCATATGATAAAGCGGAACTTTGGCTTCTTGGTACTCGCGAACCAGTGTAAAAGTGGGACTTTTTACGGGCCGCTTTATTCCCAGAGCTTGGCCAATGCCTTGCGTTAAAGTCGTTTTCCCCGCTCCTAGGTCGCCGCTCAATAATAATAAATCATGCTCTTTGGCTGTCAAAGCAATCGCTGCACCAAGTTCTTTCATCTCATTAGCGGAATTTATATTTAATTTCATGATTGTTGGTCGTCCTTTAAAAGTGCCTGGGCAGCAGTTAGAATTGCCAGCTGGTAGACATCTTCCCAACTAGCACCACGTGATAAATCGTTAACCGGCTGTGCTATCCCCTGTAAAATCGGGCCAATCGCCGTAAAATTACCAAGGCGCTGCGTGATCTTATAGGCAATGTTACCTGATTGCAATTCTGGGAAAACAAAAACATTTGCTTGGCCTTTCAGTTCAGACTCCGGTGCCTTTTTCGCTGCCACAGCGGGCACAAAGGCAGCATCAAATTGCAATTCGCCGTCGGCTGGAATTTCAGGATGGTCTTTTTTAAAGATTTTTGCCGCTTCGGCAACTGTATCGACCATCTCGCCTTGAGCAGAGCCCTTAGTTGAGAAACTTAAGAATGCTACTCGTGGATCAAGATCAATTAAGCGCGCCGTCTGCACCGTTTGATAAGCAATTTCGGCAAGGGTTTTACT
>CALYQE010000042.1 GCA_945281075.1 uncultured Lactobacillus sp.
GGTAGTCTATTCTACTAATAAAAATGTAGCTATTAATGAAGCATAACTAGAAACAGATTTATTACATTTACCTGTCCATAATTTACACCAAAGCAACTTATGTAATGTGCATTAAGCGAAGTTGCTACAAAGCCCAGTGCTACAATGCTAAAAACTGCAGTAAGTAATTGTTTGTAAATTTAAAGCCGTATAGCAAAAGAGAAGACTGTTAAATCATTTTCGTTACCTGGTAATTTTCCAATTAGACCGATTGCTACTTTTCACCAAAAAATGCCGATCAATCAGTTTGCATAGTACATGTGCAATTACTGGTAAAACTACCCTAGTAATTTTTACTTTCCAAAATTCACTTGTGTTTTTTAAAAATTAGCTTGATTTAGCCTCTATTGGCCATTGTGAGTCGTTTTGTCGCACTCGGGATATCATTGTGTTTAAAGCAAACCTGGCATTCAATAAAACCAAAATACGGTTTTTGGCGCGATTTTTGCCTTTGAAAGAATGTTGATCTACCAAGTTTTTTAACAATCCCATTTTGGGACTGTTATATTCTTTTCACAAATCCAAGTGGGATTTGTGGCTCTACACCAACGTTTGCAACCGCCAGAAAACGCTTGACACTGCCAAGCTATCGCCTTACGTTAAGTAAGTGATAACAGTTTCCCTTATGATCTTCACTAAAAGTTTGTGAAATTCCAAGATACAAGCAATAAAACGAGTTTTTCTCATCAAATAAATGGCAGCAAAGATCCAGGTTAGCCTCCAAAAGCCAGCTAAGAATTATCCTGAAATCAAAAGTAAAACATTACACGACAACCTAACCCTAAAATAAAGTCAGCTGATTAATCTGAATTGCCAAATAATACTCTAAGCAGTGGGCACACTGGCCCCATAAAGAACCTAACATAACCGCTTAGTTGATTGTTGGTTAATAATCTGGTCACTCGGACCAGCATACAGTTAAGCTAAAAAACGCCCTGCACAGTAGCCGATTTGTTGCTTTTTGTCGCTCCAGAAAATGATCAGCTAGGACGGGCAAAATGTGCGGATCTTGCCTTACAAAAATCAGACGGGAATATTATCAACTATTTGCTGGATTTCTTTTTTGCTGCCTTTAATGAAATCGAGAAAATTGATGATTTCCGGTGAAAAATCTTGACTTGAATCATAAACCAAGTAAACCTGCCGGGTGTTTTTCGGTAAGTTCAGCTTAATCTTGTGGATATCAAAGCCGCTTAAATAAATTGTTTTCGCCACCACGCCCACAATGTCATTGGTCAAGACTTGCCCGGCAATTGCTAATTCATCGTGCAGCCTGTTGGTAATATGCAAACTAGATGCATTAGCTAGCAGAGCGTTGGTAATGTCCTTGCCGATTTGAATTTTTTTCGAATAGGTAATAATGGACTCGCCTTGAAGTTCCGCGGGCGACATTTCGCTTATTTTCGCCAGTTCGTTATCTTTAGAAACAATTGCAATAATTTCTTCCGTGTAGAGCGGAATATAAGTGAACTGACTGAATTCGGGAACGAAAGAGCAAATGCCAATGTCATACCAGCCATTTTTAATTCCTTCACAAATTTGATATGACGGATTGTCATGATAAATAAAGTGCGGAGCTACGCTGCTTTCTTGCTTGTACTTTTTAGTTAAGCTGGGTAAAAAGATGCCAATTGCAGTCGGGATGCTAGCAATATGAATGTTGCCTTTATCCTGACTGATTTTCTGTTCGATTTTCTTTTTGCCGTGATCAAGGGTAGTCAGTGAATTCGTGACAGTGTCATAAAAGATGCGTCCGTATTCAGTTAATTCAACATAACGACCGTTATGTTGAAAAAGTTTACAATGCAGTTCATTTTCTAACTGCTTAATTGAGACAGATAAAGTTGGTTGGCTGATGTATAAATTTTCAGCGGCCGTAGTGTATTGTTTTTGGTCTGCTAGTTCACGAAAATAGTAGAGCTGGTTTAAATTCATGATGATACCTCAAAGAATTAGATGATATTCACTACCTTAATATAGATGCTATAACATTTTTTAGGCTTTAGCTTGTAAATTAATAATTTAATTCCTGAACTGAAACTTATTTTCTCGTCAGTTAGTTTTAAGATCATGTAATCTCTGTTATTTTAACAAAACTTAACCATAAATTACTGCAAAAACGAATAAAAGTTGCTTTCTTCTTAAATAAGCTGCGCAGAAATTGAAGAAAAGAGTTGGTCTGTAGAGGTCACAACCTACTTACAGATGGGTTAATTATTTATTTTTTTAATAAAGGTATTAATAAAAACTATCAGAAATTCGGATTAAGCGTTTCCGAAGTGGTCAAAATCACTAAAACTAAGCAAACAAGTGAAAAAACTAAGGCAAAAGCCGAAGTAAGCAAACAGTGAAAAAGACTGTCATGTTAACGTTTTCTATTATAGTTATTAATAATAACTACCACATTATAAATAATTATTCTAAATTAACAAAATAGGTTATATTATTTGTGCTTATTAACGATTAATTTTGAAAGGTAAAATCATGAAAAACGTAAAAAACTACGCAGGGGTTGCGGCCTCGGTGTATCTGCATTTTGCAGTTGTTGGCGCAGCCACATTATTTATCAGCCAATACAGGCAAACTTTAGCCAGTGCTTGGCACGCAAACGAAACACAGGTCTCACTGGTAATTGCAATGGTGGGACTGGGCAGGATTATCACAATTCTCTTTGCCGGTGCCATTTCCGATAAAATCGGGCGAAAGCAATCTTTGTTAATTGCGCTCACGTGCGATGCGATTTTCTTATTGGGGGCAGCGTTTGCAAACAACATCTGGGTGGCCGGAATTGCGGCAATGTTTTTTGGTGCGACCAATTCGTTCGGCGATACCGCGGGCTATCCAGCATTAGCGGATGCATTTCCGAGCAAAACTGCCACAATGAATTCTTTTGTTAAAGCAGCAATGCAGGTAATGCAAATGATCTTTCCGTTTTGCGTTAAGTTAATTAAAAATCCACGCATTACCGCGGTAATTCTGGTCTTCATTATCTTGGTTGATATTGCGCTCACGCTTAAGACAGCTTATGCGCCGCAAACGGTTGCTAAAAAAGCAGGTGCTAATAATGCGACTGAAGCAGCGGCTGTAACAGGTGCCAACCAGCCTAAATTAGCCGTTGATGGCTTAATGATCATTGCTTTGGGCTTCACTCTTTGCTTTACGTTTTATATTTTTTCTTTATATGCGCCATATTATGGCCAGTATGTTTTGAACCAACCCGCTGCTAGTGCCAATCAGCTGGTTTCATGGTACTCAATTGCTTCACTGATTTCGGTGTTCGTGACCTCCGCTCTGGTAACAAAAGTGAAGCGGTTAAACTTAATCATGGTTTACTCGGCAATTACCTCCGTTGGTCTTCTGTTCATGATCTTGCGCCCATCGCTTATTGCTGGTGAAATCGGCGCTTTGTCTGTTGGCTTCTTTACTGCCGGTGGGGTCTGGCAAGTAGCCTTGTCAGTTTTGACCTCATACTTCCCGCAAAGTCACGGCAAAATCACGTCATACTATAGTTTTGCTCCGGCATTAGTTTACTTTATTGCACCACTGGTTGCAGCCTTCGTTTTAAAAGCTAATGCGACTAGCACGCTGTTGGTATTCTGGATTACCGCAATTATCGCAATCACTTCAGTAGTTTTATCTGCTATTTTGATTGTGCGCAGTAAAAAGTTTGAGATTAAAGGCTAATTGAATAGGGGATAAAAGATGACAGAAAAGATAATTAAAGCACAAGCTGAAGGACGCAATGGTCAAATTGACTTCGAAATTAGCGTTGATCATGATCGCATTGCTGATCTTACCGTCACTAAAAGCTCCGAAACGCCAGGCATTTTCAAGCAGGTAGTGGGCAAATTAAAAGAAAAGGTCATCGCAAGTCAAAGTTTTGATGTCGATGCAGTTTCTGGTGCCTCAATCATGACGCAGGCAATGCTTGACTCGGGTAAAAAGGCTTTGCAAGCAAGCGGTGTAGAGCTGGTTTCGAAAGCGCCAGACAAAACGCATCGTGATGTTACCCTCGACGTTGATGTGGCGGTTATTGGCTCCGGAATGGCCGGACTCATGGCTGCTGCTAGAGCTTTGTCAATGGGTAAAAAGGTGCTCGTTCTTGAAAAAAATGGCTACATTGGTGGTGCCACTATTTTAAATGGGTCAAATGTTGTCGGTACCGGTTCTAAAGTTGCCGCCCAGCTATTTGGCAAAGAGGCTCAACAGGATTCAGCGGACAGGTTAATGAAAGACATTGCCCGCGAATGCCGCGGGACTAACTACCCAATGTTGTCAAAACTGCTCGCAGATAACATCGGCAGAGCAGTTGATTTTATCACTGATTTTGCGGATCTGACGTATCAAAAAGCAGAAACGCAAACCATTGAACATTCGGTTGACCGGCAAATTGAAATGCCTTCGGAAAGCTCTTATGAATTAGTTGCAAAGGTTGCCGCTGCCTTTGAAAAAAAGGGTGGGCAGATTTTACTAGAAACCAGGGTAGAGCAATTGTGCAAGAATGATGAGGGCAAACTGGTTGCGCTCATTGCCGCAGGCAAGCATGAAACTGTGACCGTCAATTTCAAGTCTTTGGTCTTGGCTGCCGGAGGTTGGGGCGCACGCGATTATCGCGAGCATAAGACTAATATTCCATATTATGGGCCAATGACTTCGACCGGTGACTACTTTGACTTTGCCAAAAACATGAATCTGGTAACACGCAACCTTGATTGGTACAAGATTTACCCTCATGGCCTTGAAGTTGAGCCGGGGATTGCCAAGTTGACCACCTACTCGACTAAGGAAGCAAGTGACATGGGCGCAATCTTTGTCAATACAAATGGTAAGCGTATCGTGAACGAGTCAGCGCCCTACACTCATTTTCGGGATGCAATCGCTGCCCAAAAAGATCAAATCGCCTTTGTGGTCATGGATCAACGAATCTGGGATCGGTTTTATGAACTGCTTTTGAAGTACGGCTTTACGGCTGATGAAGTACAAAAATTCTTTGCTCTTGACGGCAAGAAGAGTCCGATTTTAGTTAAGGGCGACTTATCAACAGTTGCCCAAAAAGCCGGGATCGATTATGCCAATTTGCAAAAGACGCTAGAAGCTTATGCAGAAGACGTTAAGGCTGGCAAAGATCACGAGTTCGGCCGCCCCGCGCAATTTATGCACGAATATGAGGGTGACATCTACTACGTGATTGAGCAAAAATTGCGTTTCTGTACCACTTTAGGCGGATATGAAACCAACAAGCAAATGCAGCTACTGGATCAAGAATTTGAACCAGTTGCCAATTTCTATGCTTCCGGTGAAATTGTTGGGGGCGCAAATGGTCATGATTCAATGCCAAGCATGATGAACTCGTGGAGCTATGCTTCCGGTTTTGTTGCAGGCACAGCTGCTGCGGATAATGCGAACTACAGTCAGACGAGGGTGGCGACTGAGAACAAAAATGATGCGGCAACCGGTGCATCACCAAAATAGGTAATAAGTTAAAATATTTATTTTTTCAGAAAGAAGATCGTTAAAATGACTAATAAAATTACTGGGGTCAATGGCCCAATTACAGGTTGGTTAGATGGACACACTTATTTAATTGGGTTGATGGCAGATCCAATCAGACACTCAATGTCACCGACAATGCATAACAATGCGTTTGCAAAGTTGGGCCTGAATTATGTTTACCTTTGCTTTGAAGTCGGCAATGACAAGCTGGAAAAAGCGGTGGATGCAATTCGGACCTTGGACATGCGGGGATCGAATGTTTCAATGCCGAATAAAAAAGAAGTCATTAGGTATCTTGATAAATTGTCGCCTGCTTCAGAAATGTGCGATGCCGTGAACACGATTGTCAATGACAACGGCGTTTTAACGGGCTACACTACTGATGGAATTGGCTTTGTCCAAGCATTGAAGGACGAGGGTATTTCGATTAAGGACAAAGTGATGACCATGACTGGGGCTGGCGGGGCTGCTACTCCAATTGCCGTCCAGTCAGCACTTGATGGTGCCAAAGAAATTAGAATGTTCAATATCAAAGATGACAAGTGGGCCCAAGCTGAAAAGAATGTCCAAACGATTGAAGAAAAAACTGCTTGCAAAGTTACATTAACCGAATTGTCTGACCAAGAAGCCTTCAAAAACTCAATTGCCGAAAGTGATATTTACTGTGATGCCACTAGCATCGGCATGAAGCCATTTGAAGATAAAACTTTGGTTTCAGACCCATCATGGTTCCACAAGGACATGGTTGTTTTTGATACGGTTTATTCACCAAGAACTACTAAGCTAATGAGGATTGCTCAAGAAGCTGGTGTCAAGCACATTTATGACGGGATCGGTATGATGATTGATCAGGGAGCGGCCTCATTCAAGCTGTGGACTGGTCAAGAAATGCCAACTGACTATATTCGTGAAATTATGTTCGCGGATGATAATAAATAGCTGAGGACGACTCATGACTACGGTAAAAATTAGAAATGTTGTCTTAGGCGCAGGTCTGCCGAAAATTGCAGTTCCCGATGTTGGCAGCGATGAAGCAGAAATTTTAGCCTCAGCTCAAAAAATTGCAAAGGCCAAGCCGGACCTCATGGAATGGCGAATTGATTATTATGCTCAAGGGATTAAACAGGCTAGTCAATTACTCGAAACGGCTAAGAAGCTTCGTGAGACAGTCGGCGAATTGCCAATTTTGGTTACTTTTAGAACTAAAAATGAAGGCGGGGTTTGTACATTAGGTGAAGCTGATTACCTGAAGTTGCTCGAGACCGTCATTACCAATCAACTAGGTGATGCCATTGACATTGAGCTTTTCCATGATGAAACGCGCGTAAAAGAGCTGGTCAAGCTGGCTCATGAGCATGGCATTGTGGTGATTATGAGCAATCATGATTTTGAAAAAGTTCCCGCTCAAGAAGTCATTGAAACGCGCTTACAAAAAATGGCGGAACTTGGTGCTGATGTTCCCAAATTGGCATGTATGCCGCACAATGCAGGTGACGTTTTGACGCTATTGCAAGCGACTAACGAGGCCCATGAGAAGTTACCCAACCCGTTGATTACCATGGCAATGGGTGATCTTGGCAAAGTGACCAGAATTGCTGGTCAAGTCTTTGGCTCCAGTCTTTCTTTTGGGGCTGTTGACAAAACTTCTGCCCCGGGGCAATTATCAATCGAAGACTTGCGCAGGGCAGAAAATTATTTAGCCTTGAGTTAACAAAAAAGCAGTCTACTTTATGGCAAATTAACAGAAAGCAAAAAAGACATTGAACCGTTAAGTTCAATGTCTTTTTATAAGCACTTTTTTGCAAATTAGTCTTCGCTGTATGTTCCAACTTTTTTCAAATTGCCTAAAACGCTCTCGCCATGTGGCGATTGACCAATGGCAATTGTCAGGTCCTGACCCGCGAGATTGCCGTGATGCTCACCTTCGGCCCAGTGCGGATTACCAGTAACATCATAGACAGTTCCATTGATGGCAACATAGGCTGGACGGCCATCTTTGCCATCATACTTTGCTAACGAACTTTTGGTAAAAGTTTCCATAAGATATCTCCTGTTGTTAAAATAATTAGCTAATTAATAAATCCGTCTATATCATAGTCCTAATAAGGCACTGAGTCTAATTTTTGGACTAGTTTTTTCCGAAATTATAACGCCAACCGGCAATATCCCATGGTGTAAAAGTATAGTCTATTTTGCGGTGATAGGCCCTTTCATAAGCGGCTACTTTTTGCTGGTAATCCTGTGCCAACATTTTTTTTGAATTTTCATTTGCACTTAATTTGGTATCCGGATAAATCGTCGGTAAGACGTGAACTACATACTTGGTTTGGTAAAAATTAGGATGATCTTTCTCTAATTTTTCAGTGGTTTGAATTTCGACAAAAGTAGAGATAACGGGAACATTTTGCTTGGCTGCAAAGTAATATGCCCCGCGTTGAAATTTGCGCGGTTTCCGGTAATTCCACCACATTTCTTGCTCAGGAAAAATCAGCACCCATTTGTTTGCGGCTAGTGCATCACGGAGGTGGCGCGGAAACTGCAAGCCGACATAGCTCGGACTTTTAATCAGTGGAATTGTACCCACGTAGTTCATCAAATAGCAGAGAAAACCCGGCAATTTTAAGTTAGTGTCTTCAATGGCGATTGCCAACCGGTGATGAGTCTTGTTAGCCAGATAATTCAACGGCAGCGAGTCGATCTGGTTGAAATGGTTGGCGGTAATAATTGCGCCGCCTTCGGGTAAATTATCCAGGTTTTCCAATCCGGTAAATTGCGTCGACGCAGCTAGCACTTTTGTCAGCGAGTTAAAGATTAAGCGGCCAATTTTGTTGTTAACTTTACCTTTAAGCGTAGTTTGTTCAGTCCAAAAACTATCAACAAGGTCCTTACGCTCTTGCAGTGATAAAACTGGATCGCCAACCTCGACTTTTGCCGTCCAGTCTTTGCGCTTGACGGCATCTTCAATATTTTTAATTACTTGTTCACGATTGCTGCCGATAATCATAGACTAACTGATCCTCGTTTTTTAACTTGCGCCCAATTATTTGGCTCTTGCACGATTTCTGCTTCTTTGGCCAGCATATGATCGAGTTTGCCCCGATCCTCTTGGCGCTGCTTATCAGTGTAGTTGCTTAAGTCTGCCTTTAGTTCATCATAAAATTGCGTTTCTTTGGCGCTAGCCCAAAAGTATTCTTCATATTGAATATTGGTAAAATGCCAAGGCTTAAAGAATAAATTGTAGTGAATTAAGCTCGGGTTAGCCAGCGGTGCAGTATTTTCGTTTGGCATCGCATCCCATTTGGGATCAAGGTGCAAAATTCGCTTATCTGCAATTTCGTTTAAATAGTCTTGATCAGGAGCGATGCAGTCAAAGTGATACTTTTCAAGCAGGCTCATGAAGCGATCAATGAATTTTTCGTCGCGGAAAGCGCGACAGTTTAAAACCAGCATTCCCGAATTAATGTATTTTTTCGGGTCGAGCGCTAAGACCTCTTTGATATAAGCGATCATTTCAGGCACAAATTGAATTGATGTGTCCATACATGCACCGAAAAGGTTGTTGCCAAGGTCCGTATCATACAGCTTGGCAATGTCATCGTTAAGAATCGTATCGCTGTCAATGTAAATTGCTTTGTCGTATTGCGGAAAGAGGTCCGGAATGAAGAGGCGATAAAAAATCGACATAGTAAAGAATTCGGCACGCAGATAATTTTCTTTGCGGTTTTGTATGGGTGCGACCATTTCATCGTTTATTTTGAAAAAATTGACGTGAACATTGTCAGCTCCCAAGGCAAGCAGGTCTTGTTGGTGCTGTTTTGATAAGTCCTGACTTAAAAAATAAACGGTGTAATCTTGATTTTGATCAGCATGTTTAACCAATGAATTTAGTGAAACTGCTGCGTATTTAGTATAATCATCACTAATCGCATAAAAAACGGGTATAGTCATAAAATGTTTTCTCCAAAAATTTAATCCTTGTCTTGAACGAGATTGTTTTTGAGCTCAAGGTATTGTGTCAAAATGTCATCGTATTCGTGCAGCTTTAAAATGCTATGAACCCGATCCACCTGCCACGGCTTAACGGTCAGCGTGTGAAAATAGGGCCAAAACCGAAAACTAGTGGTGAAATGCTGAATTACGGTGTCAGGTTGCAACTTGTATTGCTCGTTATACCGTCTTGGCGCCAGTTTCTTTTTCTTGGCCAAACGGTTGAGCGCAGACTGATCAGGCATGGGAACAGTTCTATTTTGCAAGAGATGGCGGATTTTGACGAATAGTTTGGTTTTTCTAATTTCTTGCAGGTTAAGCAGCAAGACGCCTGAATTTACGTAGTCAAAAACTTTGTGTTCATGTAAATTATGAAAAAAGAAGCGGCCCCAATAATCCAAGACACCGATAAATTCGGTATCAACTAAATCTTGCTGATAAAGGCCAGTCAAATCACGGCGAATAATGACATCGGCGTCAAGATATAAAATTTTGTCTGGCAGTTGTGGAATTTCGTCCGCATACAGCCGCAACATTGCATAAGGCGTAAAATGGGTACTCATATTGGCAATAAGCGGTTCGCGGACAAACAAACCAGTGCAATCCATTAATTTGAGCGTGCTTTGTGGGTTTTGTTTGACAACCAGCGACTTTAAATAGTCTGCCGCGTGTTTACTAAAGGGCCGATATTTCTTTTTAAAACTCTGGGTGTACATCGTTAAAATGTAGATATGGAGTTCGTTAGATCCACTGTTTTTGAGCAATGAAAGAATAGCAATCAAAATGCCATCTTCAGCGTTAGAATCTCCACAGAAAAGAATATTCATTTGGAACTCCTTAACTTAAATTTTCTGATAGTCACAATACTGATAATTACTCAGTGTTGCACGTTCTTGCATCGCAGTCAAAAGCTGATCGTGCAATTTTTGTTGTTGCTGCTTTTGTTTAAGCTGCTGATCCGGATAAAAAGGACCATCAATAAAAACGGTCGTTTGCGGTCGCTTGCCCCATTTGGGCGGCGAATATGTGGTGGTCATTGCAAAACTAGCCGCTTTCAACGCAACCGGGAAATGCATACTGGTACTTGAAAACGGCCGAATCTTGGTATAGTAAGGCCAAACATGAGCTTCAGGGAAAATAACCACGGCTTTTTTCTGGTGGATAACTCGCGCCACCGCCGCGATTAGTTTGCCGGATTCGGCAATATTTTTGCCCGTTGGCAGCCCGAAATACGGTAGAGCCAGTTTGCCCAGAATGGGGATGCCCCAATTAGCTTGAGCAGCAATTGCATAATAATTTTTGGCTGGTAAGAGACAAAGCGGCAAGACGGCGTCGCCAAAGGCTTGTGTATGATTGCCATAGATAAAGTAGCCTTGATCGGTCATTGTTTTCAACTTCTCTTTGCCAACAATCCGCACATGTCGAATCAGGCGAATGTAGACCAGACTAATCAAATGTCCAATTGGCCGCACGATAACCGACCAAAGTTTACCGGCACATGATGTAGGAAAGATTGCGTAATTTTCAGGTAGCAGGTAGTCCTGATTATGACTATCTACTAAATCATCAGTCAAATGATGGTAGTAGTACTTGTGTTGACCCATGAAACCCTTCTTTCGCTAATAGTATTAAGTAATTTTATCATGAATTAGACAAGAATAAAAAGATCACAATATTTTTACTGTTAAATACAAAAAAGCACACAATAAGAGTGTGCTTAGTAGGTGAAATAAGTGCCGAATTTTTGGTTAAACTAAAATAACCCAATCAAACAGCCATTCGTAACAATCACGACCATAATAATAATTACCTTCGTTGCAGTCAGCTGTTTTTAAGTTGCGCTATGCCAATGATTAGCCGATCGCTTTTGGTTATTATTTATGTTACTAAAAAGCTGGTGTCCGAACTTGCCTACCAAAAAAGCCTTACTTTGAGTTCAAACCAAAATAAGGCCTTTTTTATTTGATTTTGATTGAACCAACACTGGTTTCGACGATTAATTCATCACTTCCAGGTGCAGTGCGGCGGAAATGATGGCCTCTTTTTTCGCCGCGGTACTTGACTGTTCCAAGCGAGGTGGAGAAATCGTAGCTCGTGGTTGGATCTTCGACGATGGTCAGTGAGCCGGTCGAAAGTGACAGGTGGTTTTTCCCATGTAATTGCTCAATCATAGCGGAGCCAGCAGAAAGAGTTCCTTTGATATTCAATGTGCAATTAGTGACCTGGAGTTTGCCAGCTGAAAGCATCGCTTTCGTGTGCTTTTTAACGATTACATTAGTTAAATTTGCTTCACCGGCGAGGAGATCTAAGTCTAGCTCCTGCATCGTTAATTGAACTAAGGTAGCACTGCCAGCTGATATATTAATCTTAATGCGGGTAAGGAGAGCCCCTTTTGGTACGGTAACAATAATTAGCGGACTTTTGACATAAATGTGTTTCTTTAGAGAGCCACTCTTTTTTTCGCGAATGATCAATTTTTGGTCGACAACATCAACTTTGATATTTTCTTGGCCTTCGTTAAAAATGCTTACACGATAATCGGAACCTGCATGAACATTAATGCCAAAAATGTCAGTAATGGAATCTATTTCATTGAAATGAGGCAGGTTGATTCGTTGGGAAGGAGAACTAGTTGCTTCAGCGTGCCCATTTTTGTTAAAAAAGTTTTTCATATAAACCTCCCTTGTTTAGGTATGTTTTTTGACTAAATAATAGCATTGAGTAGGCTGATAAGCAATAAAGTTCAAGCCAAAAAAGAGCTATAAATACTGGGTTTGACTGCTAAAACAAAAAATCCAGCATTACGCTGGATTTTGATTGCTCTGAAAGACTAAGTTAATTACTGAACGTCAATATCTCCGTCTCGACAAATCACTTTGAGCAGCGGCTGATGACTGGCGTTTTTCCTAAAGTGACCTGAGTAGTGGTATTGACCGCGGAACTGCAAGTCGCTTTCCTGATCGGTATATAGGTCATAGCTGATTTTGGGTGCGGCAATTATTTTAAACTCCCCACTTGCCAAAGAAAAGGTCGAATTGCCCAAGACGTTCGGACTAGTAATCGAAACATCACCATCATTTAAAGTGGCGGTCATTTTAAACTGACTATTAGTGAGAATTAGGTCGCCATCAGTTGATCTGACAAAACTGTTTTTTAGCGCTGAATCCGTGGCTTGCAGGTCGCCATCGACAAGAGTGAGCTTGGTGTAGTCGGATTTAACCTGGTTTAAAGTGAGATCGCCTTCTTTTAGTCTAACTTCGACATGAGGAATTGCTACTTTTGTTAACGTTAAATCGCCATCAGCACTTTCACCAATTAGTTCTTGGACAGCGGACATGCTAGGAACGTAAATTTCAACGGTATATTCATCGCTGTCTCCCATATAACTTACAAACGAATTATTCCGGTGGTCGGCAAGCGTCAACTGGCCATTTTTAACTGAAGCGTTGACTTTTCTTTTTTTCGGACCACTGACATTTACATAATAATTTTTCCCGACGGAAATGCGCACATCTGGCCGGATAATATCGAGCTTAATTTTGTTGAACTTTGGCAGTTTGGCACTTGTTACCTCTGATCCCGAATTATATTCTTCGTCGTCATCATCGCTTTCGGAATCATCGTCATGCCAGCTGTGAGGCTGAACAATGTTTGAGTTAAAGAAGCTAAGGCCAAGGTCACCGTCGTTTAACTTGCCAACTACCAATAAAATGATGCCGATAGTTAAGATTACACCGCTGATTTGGAAAAATTTTTTCATCTCTGCGACTCCTTTACTGCTTATCTTTTGCAGATTGATAGTGGTTGTTTTTGAAAGACTTTTTACCAAGATGGCGCATTAATTTGGCACATTCTGCAATTAAAAAGTTAATTAGGCGTGCAAAAAGTGGCACCAAGAATAAGACGATCGCTAAGCAAACCAGTACCGCGCCAATATAAAAAATGCCAACCGCCCAGTCGCCAGTAAACAAAAGGCCAAAGGATTTAAAGACAACTCTGCCCCCGATCAGAATCATGGCTAAAAAGATTCCAAGTGCACCGGCGAAAAGGCTCAAGCAAAGACAAACAGTGGCCAAGACAAGTCCAAAAGCAACGATTGCTAAAGGAATGCCAATTGGGGCAACACAGATTCCGAGCAGGATGTACCAGATTGCTTTGACATTTGATTGTGAACTTTTACGCTGATCAGAAGTATCAGTTTGCTGATCAGTTATTGAATAGTCGGCTAAGATTTTAACCGCTAATTGTTTGGGTGTACCTAGTTCTTGCTCAATGGTAGAACGCCGAACGAAGTCACCATCGAGCAGGTACTCGCGGTAAAATTCTATAACATCTTGGCGTTCTTTGGCTGGTAAACCAGCTAAGCTTTTCTCTACTTCAAAAAGATAGTCATCGATTACTTTAGTCATCTTTTTCCCCTAAAACTTGATTAACATGGCCATTAAATTCGGTCCATTCACTTTGGATGGTTTTTAATAAAGCAATGCCCTCGGCGGTAATGTGGTAGTAACGCCGATTACGGCCCTGATAAGGTTCATCGTATGTTTCTAAGCAGTTTTGCTTCTTAAGTCGCCGCAAAACCGGGTAAATTGTTGATTCAGAAATGTCGAAAATCTTCTGGACGCTTTGAGTTAATGCGTAACCATATAGATCGCCCTTCATTAGAAAAGCTAATACGGCGCCGTCTAATATACGAGTAGGGATTTGTATTGCCATATTTTTCTCTCCCAATATTATATTCCATATACTATTTTAGTTAAGAT
>CALYQE010000043.1 GCA_945281075.1 uncultured Lactobacillus sp.
GTTAACGAAGGACACAACTTAGCTACGTTGAAGTTTGATTTATTGGATTAATTTAGGTCGTTTAAAAACGATTTTGCAGAATTTTGTAATTTGGATAAAGCGCGCGCAATTTTTAGTTCCTGCAAGTAATTTACCTTTGATAATTACTTGTAATTACCAATTGCCAACCACTAAAAATTGTTCAGTCAATTAGAGGATTGCCAATAAAAAAGCGATAAGGTTAACAACTTTATCGCTTTTTTGTGTATTTATTTTTGGTTTTGATAATAACTTAAAACAACTAATTATTTTAAAAAGGCCAGTTCTACGAATAGTAGAGCTAGCCTTGATGTGATTGAAAATGCTGTTAAATTAAATCTCAAATTTAATGATTTTATGAATTAAGGTGAAGAAAAAACTATTTATCTTCTTTCGGTTGGCCGTAGTTTTGGAATTTTCTGGCTACTGAATCCATTTCTTCATTAGTTAACGCAACCGGATTGCCAACGGCACTAGCATATACATATAGCTTGCACAAAAACTCGATGTTAACCGCATTGCCAAGAGCAGATTCAATTGAACCACCGGTAGCTAAAAGACCATGATTTGCAAGCAAAACGCCATTGTCATCTCCCATTACACGATATGCCTCTTCAGCAATTTCTGGTGAGCCATAAATTTTGTAATCAGTACATTTTAATTCTCTGCACATGTCTGCAATCACATAATGAATTGGTGGCACATTTTTACGCAAACATGACATTGCGGTCGCAAAATCTGCATGTGCGTGAATTACTGATAATACACCTGGTTTGTTTTTATAAAAGATCGAGTGCATGGCGTATTCACTTGAAGGCTTGCGGTCGCCTTCTTTAATGTGACCATCCAAGTCCATAACGACAACGTCTTCAAGCTTAGTGTCATAATAATTAATTCCTGATGGGCTGATTAACATTACCCTATCTTTAGGAACATAAATGCTCAAGTTGCCACCAGTACCCGTGGTTAGTCTTTCATCAACCAATTTCTTTCCAAATTCAACAATTTTTTTACGTTCTTCAATATAATCCATAGTTATTACTCCTATTTTCTAGTGATATTTAAATTTAAGTTTTCCCAAGTTTCATAACTTCTTTCCATAGGCTTTTTTTCTTGGGGATAATATTCAAATCTGATTTTTTTGTCTTTTGAATTCAAATTTTTCTTTAGGACTGAATTAATAACTTCAAAACAGCCCATTACAGATGGTTCTTGAAAATTCTCATATATTTTTACTGGCATGTTAGTTAAAGTAGAAACTACTTGAGGGATAATGACTGAGTTCATTCCTCCCCCACAAGCTACAATTGAATCATAACTAACATTGACATCTTTCTTTAATTGGTTTACCTTTTTGGCGATGGAAAAGCCGATATCTAAAGCGATACTTCCAACAAACATCTCTTTTGAAACTGAATCTGTAAACGGGGGCGATAAAAAGAAGCCGCCGTATTTTTTCCCACCATCTTCTTTTACAAACGTCTGAGTGGTAAAACTTGCATATATATTTTGGATTTTTGCCAAATCAATATGTTCTTCTATTTCCTTATACGAGCTTTCGGGAAGCAACAGCTTCTTTGATCTCTCATAATTTAACCCGGTTACTCCAGGATTATATTCGAGAACATATTCTTTTCCAGTTAAATCCAAATCTAACCAATGATTGCTTTTTACCATTGGCTTTTCAACGCGCACACATACCGGGCTAGTTGTTCCAGAAACCAGGCATAATGTTTTGCTTTCACTTTCAGGTAAAATTGCTTTCATTGCCAACTGGGTGTCAGCACCACCAATTACAAATTTGCAATCATCATTGGTAATACCAAATTTTCTCAGCAATTTCTGATTAATTACAGGAAAAATCGTTTGTGAAGGAACTATTTCTGGTAAAAAGATTGAATCCATATCAAATATTTTTAAAAGATCGGCATCCCAGTTTTTGTCAAAAATATTAAATAACTGCGTTTCGGCAGCTTGGGATGGTTCAATCACTAATTTACCGCAAAACAATAAAGCAAACAATTCACTTAAACTAGTAAAGGAAAATACATTGTTATACAAGTCAGGCCGTACTTCTCTTAAGCCGACTAATTTCATGGCTAAAAAATCTCCAGAAATATTTCTAGCAGTTTTTTCAAAAACTATTTTGCGTTGATCTGTAAATTGATTTAAAAAATGATTGCCTCGATCATCTATGTTTGGTATTCCAAAAAGTACTTTTTTGTTTTTGTCCAAGCAGAAAAATGTTTGGCGGGCTCCAGAAACGGTGATAGCGGATATTCTCACGTCAAAAGTTTCTAAAACTCGTCTTGAAGCAATTGCAAGGTTGTTTATAAACAGACGATAGTCTATTAACATTCCCTCATGGGCATCTTCACTGTATACATTTTTGATGTGTTGAATATCATATATATTCCTATTTTCATCTACCAAAGCAACTCTGCTGCTTCCAGTACCAACATCAATTAATAAATAATAGTCCGCTTGTTCCATATTACTAATCATTTATAACTGAGGAATTAATAATATTGGCATTTTTATAATCCTTTTTAATAAAACTGATAAGCGAATTAACTGCTATCTCTGATTGGTGTAAAACAACTTCATAGGTTGAACCACAAATATGAGGAGTTGAAATTACATTATCTAACAACGCTAGTTTTAAATCGTCTTTAGTTTTTGGCGGTTCAACATCCAAGACATCAATAATTCCTCCGCTAATCTCCTTAGCCGCTAAGCAGGCGTACAAATCTTCATTATTAACTACTGCCGATCTTGAAGTGTTAACGAACAAAGCACTTTCTTTCATTAAATCGAAATACTTTTTGTCAATCATTCCTTTCGTTTCTGAAGTCACTGGTAAATGAACAGAGACAATATCAGAATTAGTAAAAAGAGTTGCCAAATCTGTCTTTTCAGCTTTAAGATTTGTAGACTCAATATACGGATCGTAAAACATCATCTTGCATCCAAAGTTTTCTAAGAGCTTTGCAGCAGTCTTGGCAACTGCACCAAATCCAACGAATCCAATTACCTGAGAATATAGCTCATGACCTTTCCAAATATAATATGGTGTGGTTCCTGGCTTCCATTCACCATCAACAACCCATTTATTTGCCTGGATAATTTGTCTTTGCTGACAAATTATTAAACCGATAAGCATCTCAGCTACTGCCTCTGCATTTCTTGCAGGGGTATGAATTAATGGTATCTTAAAAAGATTAACAGCCTTAATATCAATATTTTCTGGAGTCGACCTGCAATCGACGATTAACTTCAAATTTTTAGAGTTTTGCAGTACTTTCTCGTTTATTTGGTCTAATTCAGTAATCAAAACGTCAGGATTTATTTCTGACATTTTCTGAGCCATTACATCTGGATAAAAGCGTTCGCCATTTTTGGTCCACGGATCGTAAATAATTTCATCAAAGTATTGGTTTAACTTTGCCCTATTTTCATCGGTAATTTCAGCTCTTATATAAATTTTCAAAATAAAAACACCTCAAACATTTTTGACTCTTATTACTATTTTTTGGAACATGTTTCCAATCAAAAATGCAAAACTAAGAAGTTGGTTTTCCAAATTAGTATTACAAATTTTGATTTATATTTTTATAAGCGCTTACAGCTATATTATAGCATGCAAACAAACCAATTCAATAAAAATAGTTAAAAAACATAATTTTTATTTGTCTTTATTTTTGTTTTGTTTGTTTTAATGAATTAAGAAATAAAATCCAGTATTTAAAATAAAAAATGATGAATTATTGTCCATTACTAGACAATAAAAACATCATCTTTAAAATTTCACATTTAGTTATTTCTAATTTACTTTGTTTTCAAGAAACTTTAGCTTTTTTACTTAAAGCGTTGGAGTAATCAGAATGTTTTTCAATAATATCAGTAACTTTCCGTTTATTTCTCTTATAGTAAACAAACTGAATAACGTATAAAATAACAACTGCCCCAATAATTATTGGATTTTTCGTTAAAAATGCTATTGTAATTAGCCCCATCAGGATGTTGGCTGCAACAAACCCAATAACCATCAAGCTGCCTTTTGGCATGGTAACTCCAGTTTCTTTGGCAATTTTAGTAAACATTGGCGCAAAATACGACCCAATGTAGAGCTGCCCTGCAAATATGAGAATATCCATAATTAGTGCTTTGAAAATATTTCCGTCTGCTAATGCTACATTTATTTCTGAATCATAAGCAAAACCAGTCAAACACATTACGGGAACGATTAAATTTCCTGGAAGGATAAACGCAAGAATCAGGGCAAAAGGTATCATTAAAATTCCTGTAGTCAAAGTAGCAGTTTCACCATAGCCAAGAGCATCATTTACTGCTACATACCATTCACGGCCACCTTTTTTCATTGACTTCTGCGAAGCTGCAGTAATACTTGAAAATGAGGCGGCGAAAATACTGCCGACTTTAGGGAAAATTGTCATCACAGCAGCCGTAGTAACTGCCGTTGTTAAAATCTGTCCCCAAGACGCTATAGAGGTCAAAGTAGTAAAGTTACCAATTAACCCAAGCAGCATACCAACTATAAATCCTATAATCATAGGATCCCCTAAAAAGCCAAGTTTTTGTTGAATTTTCTCAGGGTTAAGTTGGATTTTATCTGCACCTAATTTAGAAAGCAGGTAGTTCAATCCTAAGGCAATTGGAACATTACATACTTGGTGAGGTGCAGATAATGTACATTGCGGATAACCATAATAAGTTGACCAACGCTTGGCAATCATTTCTGAATATAACAAACATACAACGTTGCCAAACAGCATTAAAAAGCTGGCTAACCAAACATTTTTAGTTATTAAATATAATTCCGAACCCCACAAGATCAGTGAATAGTTATTCCATAAATCACTTGGCATAAAAACATTTGTCCATTTGATTGCAAATAGAAAAATCTGAAAAGCTAGTAGAATTCCAATGAATATCATTCCTATTCGCGTTGAATAAGCAATCACTGCCGTAGCCTGCCAGCCTATATCCAGCACTGGCAAATTAAGATGTGCAATTTTTACCATCTTATCAACAACTGGTGAAATTACTGGAGTGAAATAGTCAGTAATCATACTAAATCCTACTAGTCCGACTGCAGCTAATATTGCTGAATTGAATGCTTTTTTAGCACTTAGTTTCATAAATAGACAAATTACGAATATTACAACTGGCACAAATATATTAGGACCAAAAGTATCCATAATTGTTTTAAAAGTTTGCATAAAATTTTCCCCACCTTTCTTTTTAAAATTTCTTACCCTATTTTTCTAGAGCTTGTTTGATTTCTGAATATACTTGCTCCTCACCAATACCAGTTAGTAATCCCGTTGCATTGATTATAGGAACTTCAAATGTACCTGGAATAGGAGATGTATAAATAACCAAGTCAAATTGTCCTTCAGGGATTCTTACTGAAGCCTGCTGTGGATTCAATTCTTGTGAATTTACGTTATAACCGAGTGATTCGATATAGCTAGATGCTTTTTCTGCTACCATAGTGGAACTAACAGTTCCTGAACCACACACAGCTAGAAGATTTATTGTTTTTGCCATAATTAATCATTCCTTCCATGACAATAATGTTTTTAAAAGACTTTCAGATTTATAAACTGTGGTTAAGAAATCTTTATCCTGAAACATTTTCATTAATTCCCTTAGGTCGGCAAGTTGCTCATTGCCTCCAGTTGAACAAATGAAAAATGCCAAATAAACATTGACTTTAGTTTCTGCATCGCCCATTTGATTAAATTGAACTGGTTGTTTTAGGCGTGCGACAAGAATTCCGTCTTTCTTAACATTTTCAGGATCACAGTGCGGTATAGCAACACCAATCGTTTTTGTTTGCAATCCGGTAGGAAAAACCTTTTCTCTGTTAGTTAAAGCCGACAGATATGATTCCTTAACAAAGCCTTCTTTGCAAAGCTTATCTGCTGCTTTTTTAAACAATTCCTGTTTATTAACTTTTAAATCATCTAAGAGCAACTCTTTAGCAAATCTCATTTTTCACCTGTCAATCACTATTTTAGTTTTAATTTGCTGAGCGCTATTTACTCAATAAACTACGCTTAATTTATGTTGATAAATTTATTTTTTAAATAATAATAGGGAGCCTAATAGAAATTCTCCTTACCCAAATTTGCATATTCTTTCAAATTGAATGGTGAAAAAACGCCCTTATCGGTTACAATTGCATCAATCAAAGTTGGTGGAGTGACATCAAAAGCTGGATAAAAAGAATTTACACCTTCCATGGCAATTCTTTGGCCAATAAATTCAAGTGCCTGCTCTGGGTCTCTGTATTCAATTTCGATAGCTTTGCCGTTTAACTTATCTTGGTCTGGAATCCCAGTAACAAAATATGGAACTTCTGTCCTTTTAGCTAAAACTGCAATTTGCTTAGTACCAATTTTATTAGCAATATGGCCATCCATTGCAATTGAATCAGCAGCAGAAGTATAGAAGTCTATATCTCCCCGTTCCAAAACAAAGTTCACCATATTATCATCAACCACTGTCGTGTCAAAACCTGCTTCTTTAAAGCAGCTTGCAGTCAACCGACTTCCTTGTAGAAAAGGCTCAGTCGCTGCATCATAAGCTCTTAAATTTTTATTAGTCTCCTTTGCCCTTCTAATAATGGCACCAATTATCGTCTCTCCATAGCACTGCGTTAGAAATGTCGAGTTATTTGGCATTAAGTCGACCAAATAATTACCAACTTTTTGCATAGTCGAGTAACGCCGATTTAGAGAAGCTAATGTATCATCAAAAGCTGCTTGTATAGGAGATTGACCCTTCGCAATTGCTTCTTTTTGCAGTTCCAAAATGCGGTTAGTAATTGCTGAATACCGATTAGCTGTTGTTGGCCTTGCGTTTCCCAGCTCTTTTGCTGCTTTAGTTAAAAAAGCAATTTGCTTTTCTTCAGTTTTATCCTTGCATTCATAAGCAGCTAAAGCCATACCCATTCCTACCGCTGTGTAAGGACCTGCACTTTGCGTAACCATATCCTGAATTGCTTTAATAATTTCATGATAAGTCTTGCAACACACAAACTTTTTCTGTTTAGGGAATATCCTTCTATCTAAAATTCTTACAACGCCATTTTCGTACCAGGCAACATTTTCATATTGCAATAAAAATGGCATCCCTTTGTCTTGTCTTTCCATGTCTTATCCTTTCAAACTCAGTTCATCATTTGATCGAAAATATTGTCAACATCCTTGATGACTTCCGAACCTCTTGAATAAACTTTTCTGTTTAAAATTAACTGAATACCAATTTTTACCAAAATTTTCATTACAAGATTCTGCATATCTTGATTTTCGATTGAAGTAATTTCGATTACCTTAGAATCACCTACAGTTCTCCTTATTATTTCGGTGCCGGCATATCCTAATGTGTCAGCCTTTACGGCATTAAGATATTTATTTTTAAAAGATCTTTCTTGATAAAACGGAAACTTGACAATTTCATTATATTTAGCTGTCATCTTAGCAAAGGACTTATCAAAAATGCTACGAATGGTGTTATGAAGCCAATTTATAAATTTCTGGTTTCCTTTTCCGTTCTTAATTAAATAAACTTTTTGAACTACATAAGGGAATATCAAATTACCAACAACATTACCGATGTCATATCCCATTGGACCATAAAAGGCAAATTCACTATCGAAAACCTTAATTCCAGAATCATTAATAAAAATTGAACCACTGTGCAAATCGCCGTGAAGCAAGGCTTGAGCATTGTTCATAAAGTTATTACGAAGTTCCCCAACATTGGCTTTCAAAATACTGTTTTCATATAAATTTTGCTCAACAAAGTGTGTTAGTGATTTATCAAATACATTCCTAGAATTGTAATCATAATATGGCTCAGTTAAGACCAAATCCTCAGTGATTCGACAAGTACCGGGGTTGACAAAATCTTCCGCTAATTTCTTTTTTTCTTTGCTGTCCATCACAAGATCAGTAGTAGGAAGCAAAACATTTGCCATAAAATCAGTAATTTGCTCATCAAGATCAGAATAAATATGCTCTTCTTTTAGCTCATACCGCAGATTCTTAAAGGCAGATACATCCTCCATTAAAATGACATGCATGGTTTCGTTATAATCGTAAACCTCTGGGACTTGGCCGCCGCTCAATTTTCGTTGAATTTCCAAGCATCTTTCTTCAATATGACCTCTATGCTGGTCAAGTGGATTACCCGAAGTTCTGATGGTCTTACCAGTTTGCTTAAGAATTAATGATTTTTGTCCATTATCCACTCTGTAAACATGGTTTATATTTCCATCACTTATTTCCTTGATATGTAAATCATCTGCCTTTTTATTTTTAAAGAAATCCGTGTGATCTACCACGTATTTTTTTGCATTTTCTAAATCCAAATCAAAATATTTACTGTAATCCATTTTTCTCCTCAAAAAATATCTAATAATTTTACTATCCGTTAGCTTTTACTGTCTGATCAGATTCATCTTTTAGTAAATGACCTTCATCATCTAATGCATCAAAATTATCATAAGAGTCTTCTTTGGAACTCTTAGGATAACTAATAAATACAAATATTATTGCAGCTATTAAAGTTAAATAGCAATACCAAACCCATGGCATGACAGCAACTGGTGATACTTTTGCCATACCCCCAGATACTAACAGTTGACCAGCATACGGAATTAACCCTTGAACATTAGTTGCAAACATAGAAAGAAAAGTTGCAACCCGTTTTCTTGATAAATTAAACTTCTTACCAATTGTCACTGCCATCGGTCCAACTGCTACAATTGCTATAGTGTTATTCGTAGTGGCAACACAAAGTAAGATAATTAACATGCCAATAGAAAGCTCCGCACCATGCTTTGTTTTAGTATACTGCCCTAGCTTATCAATGAGCCACTGAATTCCACCTAGATATTTCATCATCTCAACTACGCCACCTACAAAGATAGCTATAATTGCCATATCTTCCATTCCGGCCATACCCTTTTGAATATAAGCCATGGAACTAATCCAACCAAAATCGCCTTGCATAACGCCAATTAAAATACCTGATACAACACCCAATGTTAAAACAGACATTACATTCATCCCAATTAAGGACAAAATAATAACTAAAGCATAAGGAATAATATCCACAAAACTGTAATGATAATTAGAAGTTAAAGAGATATTTTTAATTGGTACAAAAGCCAACGCGATGCAATTGATAACGATAGCTGGCAAATAAACCATAATGTTTAATTTAAATTTGTCGCGCATTAAAACTTTTTGGCTCTGAACGGCTGCAATTGCTGAAGCAGAAATAAATGAATTGTTATCGCCAAACATTGCTCCACCGACTACAATCCCCGCCATTAGAGCAGGATTGACACCAGTCTTATTTGCAACATCAATAGCAACAGGCATTAAGGCGGCAATCGTACCCATTGAAGTACCCATTGCAAAACTTAAAACCATACCAATGAGAAAAACACCCGGTAAAATTAGATTTTGAGGCAATATACTTAAGCCAAGATTAGTTACTGAGGAAACAGCATGCATTTTCGTTGCTACGCCTTGGAATGCACCAGCCAGAATAAAAATGACAACCATTGTCATTAAGTTGGTTTCTCCCCCACCTTGACAGAATAGTTTTACTTTTTCTGAAAGTTTCAACTTCTTTTGACCATTTTGTGGTGGAATAGCAAAAGAAATGATTCCTGCGATTATCATTCCAACTAACAAAGGCATACTATCAAATTTTCCACTAATTACTCCTGACAATACGTATAAAACTAAGAATCCAATTAAGGGTATTAACCCCGTAAAAGATCCTTTTACTTTTTGATCTTGTTCATTCATTTTTAACCTCTTACTCTATACACTCTTATAGCCGTTTTTAGCAAGCGCTTACAGAAATAATTATAGCATCAAAAAGTTGTAATTCAACAGAAAAACAAATAAAATGACAAATTTAAGCTATATTTATTGACTAATTTATTTGAATTTTTGTTTTTTATTGTTTAAAACTATTGAAATCGATTACATTTTATGAAATACTTTTTAATGTAAATAGCAATTGCATTACTTATTTTCAGGTTCAGTAATGTGATATTTTTATTTTTAAGTTGGAGGCATCTAATGCAAAATTTCAATTATCATAATCCAGTGGCCATTTATTTTGGTAAAGGAAAAGAAAAAATGATTGGCGAGTTAGCTAATCATTACAGCAAGAATAAAAAAGTTTTGGTTTTGTATAGTGGAGATTACTATGAAAAACTAGGAATTTCTGAAGTAGTTAAAAGATCATTTGCTAAGTACAACATTACTTTCGAAGAAAACGGTGATATTGTTCCAAATCCACGAATTGAACTAATTGACAAATTAGTAAAAGAAGTAAAAGAGATAGGAATCGATTTTATTCTAGCAGTTGGTGGTGGTTCTGTAATTGATACTGCAAAAGCTGTTTCTGCCGGTGCATTATATGATGGTAAAACCTGGGATTTCTTTACCGGTAAAGCTGAGCCAAAAGCTGCTCTTCCAGTAGGAATAATCTCAACCGCTGCTTCTTCAGGATCAGAAATGTCAAATGATAGTATTGTCAACGATGAGAATCATAAACTAACTCTGGAAAATAATATTATTCTCCCCAAATTTGCCATTATGAATCCTGAATACACTCTTAAATTTCCACTTTATCAAACAGGTGCAGGCCTTTCTGATATGATGACTCACCTTCTTGAACGTTACTTTACAACGGTCAAGGATGTTAATCTAACCGATAGGTTAATTGAAGGAGCAATTGAAGGGCTTATGGTAACTGCTTCTAAGCTCCAAAAGAATCCTGAAGATTATCAAGTACGTGCAGAAATTATGTGGGCTGCTATCGTTGCCCATAACAGTTTCCTCGAATGTGGTCGAGAACCGGATTGGGCTTCACATAGAATTGAAAATGAGTTAAGTGCTGAATATGGTATTACTCACGGTGAGGGAATGGCGATTGTATTTCCAGCATGGATGAAATACACTAGTCAGTCTTTACCTAAGAAGTTTCTCCAGCTTGGTAGCAGACTATTTAACCTTGACCAGTATGAATACGATGACGAAGAAATTATTGATATTGTTATTAAGAAGTTCAAGGAGTACTTTTCAAATGTCGGCATGCACCAGAATTTACGTGAAGTTGGTATAAAGGATACAAGCAAGTTTAAACAAATGGCCCTAAATGCAACACAAAACGACACTACACCTGTAGGACATTTCAAAAAGTTAAGCTCTGATGATATTGTTAAAATTTACGAATTTGCTTTCTAATTCTAGGTTGTACTAGGTAATTAACCTTTTTTTCTTCACGGATTTGCAAGATTTAAAAAAGCAAGCTCCTAAGTTAATTGAGCTGAAAAGTTACAAATTTTATTTTGCCTTTTTGCCCATTTAACAGGAACTTGCTTTTCTTTTAAATTCAATTTGAAATTCTAAAACGTGTTGGTACTAATTTGAGTCGATTTCCACTAGTTACACTCCTATTTTTTACAATGAAAATGTTATTTGACATTTCGAAACTGAGACAGGTAGAATGAGTTTTGCAGTATGAGAGCATTGTTATAATTTTTTTGCCAAAAATAAATTACTCATTTTCTTAGCATTCAAAATGCTTTTATTTCAGTAAAATCGGATTTATACATAAACTGTTTCTTAAAAAGCCTGCCAACTGCTTAATTTAATGCCAAAAATCATTTAATTTTTTCATTTAAGATACAGGCTTTTAACAAGCATAATATATGCTTTTTTTATTAGTACTTTTTTTACATGAAAGAACTACTCACATATATTTATGGAGTTTTTATGTTTCACCCTTTTTATTTTTATATTAGTATTTATTTTATACCTAATTATGGAGTAACTTATATGAAAAAGATCTATAATCTAATTGTTCTTGTTATTTATATTCTATTACTGGTAAATATGACTGTGAAATTCATCCCAAATATAATCGCTATTGGAATTTCTTTAATAGTTCTGATTCCGGCTATCAATGCTAGATTGGATAACAGGCATAAAAAAGCTTTAAATAATTCACTCAAAAGGAAGACCTTAAAAAAATGAAATTCGAAAGACTGAAGGAAATCGAAAACATCTTAAAACTCAATGGCAGTGTATCGGTCAACGACCTTTCCACCAGGTTTGGCGTTTCAAAAGAAACCATACGTAAAGATTTGGACTACTTGTCCTCTAAGAAAAAGATTGGTCGCGTTCACGGAGGTGCCTATTCATTTGAATACAACAAAAGTGTCCCTTTTCACGCCAGAGATAAAATGCTGGTAGATGAGAAAAAAGAAATTTCTAGTTTAGCCGCAGAAATAATAAAAGATGGAGATACTATCTTCGTTGACTCATCAACTACTTCCGTCACGGTAGTCAAAAAATTGTTAAGTGATGGAAAAAAGATTAAGGTAATAACCAACTCCTTAGCTTGCGCTGATATCGCCCTTAAAAATGATAATATTGATTTATACACTATTGGTGGATCCCTTAATAAAAGTAATATCAGTTTTGAAACGCAAAATAGTGAACTCTACAATTTCTATAATGCTGATTATGCAGTCATCAGTCCTTCAGGAATTGACATCAAGTGCGGCGTAACTGATAAAAGTGACTGTTCATCTAAGATGCTTAGAGTTTTTATTTCTAGAGCCAAGCACACACTAATTGTTGCAGATCACTCAAAATTAAACTCAGTATCAACTTTTGCTGTAAGTCCTCTCTGTAATATTGATGGCATAATTACAGATAAAATAATTGACAAAGAATCTTGGGTTAATGCATCCCATAAAGATTCATTTTTTATTAAAGAAATTGAAACCGTAGACAAAAAAGACTAAAAAATTTAGTTTTCTAAAATAGCTGCACTACTGCTAAGAATAGCGACTAATTTTCTTTAAATAATTAACAAAAGCGACAAGTATTTGATGTGAGCCCTAAAATTAGGACACTTTATATTAGCTGCTAACTGGGGACTAACTTCCGATATTCAAGCGGAGTTGGTCCTTTTAGTTTGGTTTTGATTGTAATACTCAATGTAGTCTCTGATTGCGTCTTCCGGTTCATTGAAATTCTTTTTCAATCCCATAAAACATTTCTCGTTTAAGTATGCCGAAGAAACCTTCCATTAAGCCATCATCAAGCGAATTACCCTTGCGTGACATTGATTGGCTAATGCCATGATTTTCCAGCCATGCTTGAAATCTGTAGTTCTGATATTGCCAGCCTTGATCGGTGTGGAAGATCAAGCCGTTCAGTGCCGGATACTTGTGCCAGGCCTTTTTTAACATATCCATGGTCTGTTTAAGATTAGGACTGCGAGAAATGGTATAGGAAATAATCTCTTGGGTACACCCATCAATGATCGGTGATAAGTAGGTCTTTTGCCCATTGAGCTTAAACTCAGTTATATCTGAATACCATTTGTGATTGGGATAAATCGCACTAAAGTTACGTTTAATCAGGTCAGGCTTAATTGGACCTTGGGTACCGCGATAACTGTTATATTTGCGCCAGCGTTTACTGACTATGCCACACAATTTCAGTTTGTTCATTAAGCGCTGCACTTTTTTATGATTGGCTAATAAACCACGACGTCTAAGCTCTACAGTAATGCGCCGATAGCCGTAGCGGTGCTTGTGTTCTTCGTAGATAGCTTTGATTTCAGCCATTATTTCTTGGTTATCCCGATCTTTGTCCTTCTTCTTTAAAGTGTAGTAGTAATCACTACGGGATAGATGGGGTAGATTGGGATTGGCATTAATAGTAGCAAGAATAAAAGTTACGCTGACTTTAAGCTCACGTCTTAGTTGGGTAACTGCCACGGCTATTTCCGGGGCTTGCGGTTCTTGGTCCGCTGGTCGACTAAGACGCTCAATTTTTTTACAAATTCGTTCTCGATA
>CALYQE010000044.1 GCA_945281075.1 uncultured Lactobacillus sp.
TAAATTAAAAATCAATTAAATATTCTCATCTTGCAAAGCAGAGTAATTATTCTGGTGTCGATAAAGAGAGCTGGTAAAACGGTGAAAGCTAGCAGACAGCAAATAATGAACATGGGCTTCTAATTGATGACCACTAGTGAAGAGGTTGAGCTGGTGGCGGGACTGCATCCGTTAAAAGTGCAAGCTATTATCAAGTAGCTAGTGAGATTTATTACGTGAGTAGTAAATAAAATAAAGGTGGTATCGCGAAGCACTCGTCCTTTCAATCAAGGATGAGTGCTTTTTTGATTAGTTTTTGGAGGTATTGAGATGACCAAAACTGTTTTTACCAATGTCAATTTATTCAACGGTGAGGATAACAAAATCCAGCCGGATACTTTTTTACTAGTAGACGATGAAAGTGGAAAAATCACTCAAATCGGCGCTGGCCAGAGCCCTGAAGCGGATCAGGTTGTCGATTTAGAAGGTAAGTACGTAATTCCGGGCCTGATTAACTGTCACACACATATTGTGATGGATCCCTTAACTCATGATGGTGGAACTGAGACAAACGAAGTAGGGGCTGTAGTGCGTGCCTTGGATAATCTTCATGACTTGCTCCAGTCTGGCGTAACTTATATTCGTGAATGTGGCAGCTCCTTTGATATTGATATTGATTTGAGTAAGTTAATCCAACAAGGTAAAATCACGCGCGTGCCTGAGATTTTGCCTTCTGGTCGCCCTTACTCAATGACCGGTGGACACGGCGATGTGCCTAATTTTGGTCACTTGGTTGATTCACCAGACGAGGTTCGTAAGGCTGTCCGTCAAGGCATTAAGCGCGGTGCCAAGGCAATTAAAGTAATGGCAACAGGTGGAGTAATGACGGAAAATGACTTCATGGATGATCCTCAATTAAGTGAAGCCGAAATTCGCGCAGCCGTTGAAGAAGCTCACCACAAGGGTTTCATTGTCGCCGCACATGCGGAAGGCAACCCGGGGATTCTCAATGCCATTAAGGCCGGCGTTGATAGTATTGAGCACGGCTTTTACGTAAATGATGAAGAAATCCAGTTGATGCTTAAGAAAGGCACATATCTCACCCCGACAATTGTTGGAGCGTGGGCCTTTATTGAATATGCCCCAGGCAAAATTCCAGATTGGGAAATGAACAAAATTGCCGCGGCCTGGAAAGATTTGCGGCAAAATATCACGGCTGCTAAAAATGCCGGCGTTCCAATTACCCTAGGTACCGATGCCGGCACGCCGTTTAACGATTTCAAGATGACGCCGGAAGAGCTACCATTGCTGGTTGAACAAGGTTTTACTAATTTTGAAGCCTTACAAACGAGCGTTAACTCGGCTAAGTTGATGAAAATCGATGATGAATACGGCACGCTGGCAGGAGGCAAGTATGCAGACTTTTTGGTCTTGGATGAAAATCCTTTAGAAAAGATCAGTGCGGTTGTGCAAAAAGATAAGGCTGTTTACAAAAAAGGCCAGCGGGCATACTAAGCTCAAGCACCGTGGTTGCTTTTGCAAGCGAGTGTTTTATAATGAAAAGAGGTTGTTGTAATATGCAACTTCTTTTTTTTGTTGAGGAGGAGAAAAATGGAACAAAAGTTTTTGGCAGTAATGCAAGATGAGGGACCGGTAACAATTGTGACCATTAACGCCCATCCGGCAAGCGTGGTCAACACCTGGATGTCTTACGTTAAAATTGACGAAGAAGACAACTGCCTTGATATCCCGGCAGCAGGAATGCATAGTATTGAAGCAGACTTTACTCAAGACAACACGGTGCTCTTAGCAGTCGGGTCAAAAAAAGTTGAAGGCACCGCCGGCTTAGGCGCAGGCTTTCATCTTCTTGGAGAAGGAGAATTTATTGCTGAAGGTCCAGATTTTGCTCAAATGAAGGAACGCTTTCCATGGGTACGAAAAGTGCTGAGGGTGCATATCAAGAAAATCGAGCAAAAAATCTAGCCAAGCAGGCCTCAGGCCAAGAAAATCTGCTGGTGCTCATGCCTAGGAAAAGTTTAATTGCTTAATTATCAAATAAATCTTTAATTTATTACTAATGTTGGATAAAATAGAGGAGATACGTTTATCCGAATAAGGGAGGATTTAATAAATGAAAGCATTACTTTACAACATGACACCCGAACAACAGGTTTATGTTGATGAATGGAATCAGGCACACCCAGAAGACCATTTAGAAACAACTAATGACGAGCTTGAGGCTGATACAGTTGATCAGGCCCAAGGCTTTGATGTCATCAGCGTTTTGCAAGTGTTTGACATCAATGATGAAGAAGTTTACCGCAAGTTGGCATCATATGGAATTAAACATATTGCCTTGCGGTCGGTCGGATATAACATTATTAACTTTGAATATGTTCATAAATATCACTTATTAGTTACCAACACGCCGGCCTATTCTCCCCGGGCAGTAGCCGAAAATACGCTGACTTCGGCAATGTACTTGCTTCGCAAATGGGGACCGATTTTGCATAACGAAAAAGAAGACCTCAACTTTGTCCGTGAGGCTAACCTGATGAGTGATGAAATTTATCATCAAACGGTTGGAATTATCGGGGTTGGCCGCATTGGGAGTGCAGTCGCAGAAATATTCCATGTACTAGGGGCAAAAGTAATTGGCTATGATCTGGTTGAAAATCCTGCCAATGAGGCCTTTCTTGAATACACCGACTTCGATACGGTTATTAAAGAATCAGACATCTTGACTCTACATGCGCCGCTTGATCCTTCTGATGAGGGCATGATCGGGACAGAACAGTTTGAAGCCATGAAGGATACGGCATTTCTGATTAATGCGGCGCGTGGTCCGCTGGTCGATAACCAAGCGCTAATTGCCGCATTGAAGGAAAAGAAAATTGCCGGTGCCTCTTTGGACGTGATGACCGGTGAAGAAGAGATCGTGATGAAGAAATTTACTGATCTCTCGCAATTGCCAGAAGATTACCAGGAATTAGTTAAGATGCCGAATGTTGTGTTTACACCGCATTCAGCTTATTACACTAAGACCTCCGTCCAAAATATGGTTAAGCAAAGTATGACTGACGCCAAACGGGTGCTCGACGGTCAAAAACCTGTTTATCCGGTTGATGAATAACAGACCGAAAAATGACTAGCAAAATTGTTAGTCATTTTTTGTCTCAAATTGCTTAATTTCATGAAGATCAATTATAATTAAACTATTGGTATAATGGACTGGTAAAAAGAGGTGGAGGGCAGATGAAAAGGTTTCATCATAAATATACATTGCCGGCAATTATCATCTTATTAATTATTGCCGTGGGGCTGCTTTTTACCGGGCTAATGAATTTTCGGAACCAGACCACGCTGCCAGCTAACTCAAATTCAAGTGCAATCGGAGTAGAACTCAACCAGAATTTTGGGCATGTTGATCTTCATGAGTTGCAGGCCAATGGGATTTCTTTTGTCTATTTAAGAAGCACGCAAGGCAGGTCATATTTTGACGATGATTATTTAACCTATCGTGATCAAGTCCTTGGCACCAAATTAGCCTTCGGCACCAGCATCGCTTATAGCAATGAGTCAACGCCGTTGGAGCATTACCAGTTTTTTATCAAAAAAGTCGGAATGAATACAGGGAGCCTGCCAATTTTAATCGAGCCGGCCGTAAGTGACCATAGTCTCAAATATCTAAAACAAATGGCCCACTTCACTAGATTGTTGGAATTACAGGGAAAGACCGTCATGGTCGAGGTTGATATTAAATACCGGAAATATTTTCCCCGTGATGTGCTTTTTATCGCTACTGGCAAACAGGAACCAAGTAGGCTGCAGTATTCGTTTTGGCGCTACACTAATAACGGTCGGGTCAAATCAGTCAGCGGACTTGAAGATGGGGTGTCAATGTTAGCTTACAATGGCACCGTTTCGCAGTATAAACAGAAATATGGACAATTAACACAATAATGAAAACAGAAATTAAGACAGTTTTAACACGCTTGGGCTTTGATGAACCAACTTTAATTCAGAAAAAAACCAGTGAGCTAATCAAAGAGGGCGCAAGTTGCGTAGCCCTGGCTAAAACCGGTACGGGTAAAACGCTGGCCTATGCCTTACCTGCCTTGGAAAAAGTTGAACCAGGCAGACCAAACAGTTTAGTGATTTTTGCACCCACCACCGAATTAGCGGTTCAAATTCGCCATGCAATTGATCCCTTTATCAATGCTCTCTGTTTAACAGGCATTACACTAGTAGGTGCCGGTAACCGGAAACGGCAAGAAGATAACTTGAAAAAGAAGCATCCTGAAGTAGTAGTGGCAACTCCGGGCCGTTTTTTTGACTTTTTTTCCAGTAATCGCATTACCCTTAACCAAATAAAAACGCTAGTCATTGACGAGGCGGACGATATTTTAGAATTTAGCAAAATGGAGCTGCTCAGTTCACTGGGGCAAAATCTTCCAGCTGATGCGCAAATTTTGCTGTTTGGGGCCACGGAATCCGAAATTACGCAAAAAGCCGTTGAGCTCTTTGCCCGGGATTTTACGATAATTGATGTGCGCTCTGAGCAGACTACAACCGTCAAAAATTGTTTTTTACAGGTTGATAATCCGCATAAAATGGATTTTATTCAACGTTTGATGCGCTTAGCGCATTTTAAGGGCATGCTGTTTTTTGATTCAAATCAGACAATGATGCGCTTTGCCGGTATTTTAGGCCATACCAAAACTAAGTTTGGCTTGCTTGCTAATGAGTTTGGTAAGCAAAAAAGAGAAGACGCCTTATCCGATTTTAAAGCCGGCAGAACTAAATTATTGCTTGCAACTGATCTGGCAGCTCGCGGCTTGGATATTCCAGGCGTGACGTATGTGGTTAATTATGACATTCCAAGTGACGGCAATACTTATTTGCACCGAGCAGGGCGAACGGGTCGCATGGGGGCAAGCGGCTATGTCGTTAGCTTGGGAGACGACCACGATCTGCGTGACTTAAGAAAACTGCTAGGCAAGACGGTTGAGCTAGAGCGAGTTTATTTTGCAGGCAATAAGTTGGACTCTAAGCCACCACAAAAGAAAAATGAAAAAGCTGACGAGAAGAGTAAATCAACCAGTATTGTGCCACCAAAGAAAAAAAAGCACCGGAAAAAGCAGAATAAAAACAAGGGCTATCACCCACATTACTTGAAGAAGAAGGAGCAAAAATGAGTCGATTAGTTGCTTGGTTAGAAGATTATCTTTTGCCTTGGGCAAATAGGCTAGGTCAGACGCACTGGCTGGTAGCTTTGCGCGATGCCTTTGTTTCAGTTATGCCAATTACGATTGCCGGATCAATGGCGGTCTTAATTAAAAGCTTAATTGAAGCGGCTCGCGTTAACCTTGGCTGGAAAACTTTTGCTTGGCTGATGCAGCCAATGGCTTTAATCAGTAATGTGGTCTGGCGGGGGACTTTTGCTTTATTTGCCTTGTTTTTGTCGATGTCCTTAGGTTATCACTTGGCCAAGAGCATGGAAGTGGATCCAATTGCAGGCGCGATCGTTTCCTTATCATCTTTGGCCATGAGCATTGCCAATCTGACCAAACTAAAAATCGATGGCAAAATGGTCTCGCTTCGCCATTCTTTTGATATTTCACAATTTTCGACCACGGGCATTTTTACCGCGATTCTTTTTGGCACGATCGGAGTGTCAATTTTTGCGCTCTGTGTTAAAGCCCGCTTGAAACTCAATTTATCGGCCACCTTGCCCTATGCCGAACAGATGGCCTTGGATTCGTTAATTCCTGCGATTATCGCAATCTTTGGTGTAGGGATGATCAATTTTGTTTTTCAGACTGTCACTGGTACTTATTTTGGCAACTGGCTGCTGCATTCAATTCAAACTCCTTTAATCAGATTAGGTCAGGGGTTTGGCATGGTCCTATTAGTTACCTTGCTTGTTCAAGTCTTTGCCTTCTTTGGAATCAATGGGCTGGGGGTTTGGGCTCCACTGCTAGACTCAATTTGGTTGACTGCACAAAATGTTAATGTGACTGCTGTCAGTAAAGGCGAGCCGGCAACTTATCTTTGGGTCAGAGGCTCCTTCGATTCTTTTGCCTGGTTTGGCGGTGCGGGTGGAACTTTAATGTTAATTGTTGCCATTCTGCTTTTTTCCAAGAGAAGCGATTACCGGACAATTGCCAAAGTGGCCTTGGCACCAAGCATTTTTAATATTAATGAACCGATTGTTTTGGGCTTGCCAGTCGTGCTCAATCCAGTTTACTTCATTCCCTTTGTCGTCGCACCACTTGTCAACGTGGCTTTTTCATACTGGGTAACCTTGCTTGGCTTGGTTAATCCGGTACAAGCCGCTGTTCCCGGTGTTGTGCCGCCAATCATTGGACCATTTCTAGCTTGCAATTATGATTGGCGAGCAGTAGTTCTCTGCATACTTAATATGTTGATTGCGCTGGCAATCTGGACGCCGTTTGTTTTTGCAGCAGATAAAATCGCTGATTCTAACAGTCCGGAACCATATTTTACGCGTCAATATTAATTATTAAAAAAATTGGCTTTTACCAGTTAAATTTGGTAAAGTTAATTTGTTCCGACCCTGTAGTTCATCTGGATAGAACAATGGTCTCCTAAACCGTAGAGGTGAGTTCGAATCTCACCGGGGTCATATGTAAATTAAACGAATTTGACAAACTAGCCAGCTTAGCTCGCAATGGTTAGTTTTTTAAAACACAAAAAAGTCTGATTCCCTGAAGGAGATCAGACCATATTACGAAAATTGATTTGAATTGTTTGTTAAATTATCTTGCTCGATTGCACAAATTAGGTGCTATTTAAAATTTAAGCATATGGTAGAGCTGGAAACACTCGTTAAAGCGACTGATTAGAAGATATTTATTAATCTTTATCCCTTTGTTTTTGGATCATCATGTCCATAAGAATTTTTCAAATTGATTTTGCCGTCTCTTTTTTGACTGATCAATTCAGTCTTTTCTTCTTTAGCTTTGCTTTTAGCGAATTCTAAAGCATCTTCTTTACGGTTAAAAACTTTTAGTGGCTTTTCCTCGCCTGCAATTTTAACAGCCCATTGATCACCATGCGTGGTAACCCAGACATTTTTAATAACTTCATCTTTACTCATTTTATTCACCTCTTTTCTTTGTTATCTACTGTGATTATACAATAGATAGAAAAAAGAAAGTTAAATGATGCACACTTTAAATATGTTTAATATTTCATCGTGACTTTTATTTTTTTAATGAAGAAAAATCGCTTAAGAAGCTAAAATAAAAACCCGTAAAAGTTGATTTTTACGGGTTTTTATAATTTGCATTTAGAATTTAGGCTAAAGTAATTGTTCCGACTTCTTCACCATGTTGAACTTTTGTCGGGGAATTAGCAGTTAGCTCTTTAATTTTATCCATATTAGTGAAGATAACCATAATTTCATTTGATAGACCTGCTTCAGCAACCTGTTGGAGATCCATGGTTCCAAGTAAATCACCGGCCTCAACTTGCTGGCCTTCTTGAACTTTAATGTCAAACGGTGCTCCTTTGAGTTCGACCGTGTCAACGCCAAGATGCATCAGGACTTCCAGTCCATCTTTTGAGGTCAAGGAGATGGCATGCTTAGTTGCAAAGACAGAAGTGATGGTGCCACTGATTGGCGCATATATTTCGTCTTCTGTTGGCTTCACTGCATAGCCATCGCCCATCATCTTTTGGGCAAACATTTCGTCTGAAACTGAACTTAGGTGAATCAATTCACCTGTTGCTGGTGCCAGTATTTTGATTGGTTTTGCTAAAAATTTCTTGAATAAACTTACCATTTTTTCTCCTTAGATTTTATTCGGATTTCTTTTTCAGATCTGAGTCTGTATTCTTTATTTAAGCTGGTGAAAATCGAAACAATCTAAAAAAGTTTCCAACTTGATAAATATGCGACAGACCGCTTATTTACCGGTTTTTCTGTTAGCAGTTTGGTTTTAGCAAGCTTTTTAATATGATGGATGTAAAATCAACTTTAACGAAACTGATATCGCTTTCATTGTCAGATCATAATGTAATTATCAATCGTATCCTCAGTAATTGCAAGATTCTCTTTGAAAAAAATAAAAATTACACCATGAATTGCAATTTTTTGATGGCAAGTAATTTCTTAATTCATGGGTGACTGAAAAATTCCGTAGCAGATTATTCCTACGATTATAAATCCCGCAAAGGCAGTTACTAAAAGCATTCTTCGGCTCTGGCGCGACTTTTGGTGATCAAGACTAAAAACTAAACAAAAAGAGCTGATGACGATCAGGATACTGGCAAACATTAAGGAACTAAAATTGGTTTTCATGTTATTCTCTTTTCGCAAAGGTATTTATTAAAATAATACTGCATCTGAAAGGTCTTTCAAAGTCAAATTCATGTTATCATTAATAAGACGGAGGGTTTTATGACTAAAATAAAAGCAATGTTGGTTTTTGGCACTAGACCAGAAGCGATTAAAATGGCGCCGTTAGTGCTGAATTTGCAAGCAGATGAGCGCTTTAAGGAAGTTACGGTTGTGACTGCTCAACACCGGGAAATGTTGGACCAAGTTCTTGAGATTTTTAAAATCAAACCAGATTACGATTTTAATATCATGAAGAAAAATCAAACTTTGGAAGAAGTTACGGCCAAGGTGTTGGTAGACCTATCTGCTGTTATTCAAAAAGAGCAACCTAATATTGTCCTGGTTCATGGTGATACAACCACTAGCTTTGCTGCCAGTCTGGCTGCTTTTTACCAGCAACGACCAATTGGGCACGTCGAGGCGGGGCTAAGGACATGGAATAAGTATTCGCCGTTTCCTGAAGAAATGAACCGTCAAATGACGGATGATCTGACCGATCTTTATTTTGCACCAACTAAGCTGAGCAAAGAGAATTTATTAAAAGAAAATCATCAAGCCGAAAATATTTATATTACCGGTAATACGGCGATCGATGCCTTAAAACGAACCGTACAAACCGATTACCACCATGAAGTATTGGATTCAATTGATCCAAGCCACAAGATTATTTTGGTGACCATGCACCGCAGAGAAAATCAGGGCGAGCCGATGAGACGCGTCTTTAAGGTGATGAAAGATGTGGTTGACAGTCACGCTGACGTGGAAATTATCTATCCGGTTCACATGTCGCCTAAAGTGCAAGAAGTAGCACATGAAGTATTGGGCAATGACCCGCGCATTCATTTAATTGCGCCGCTGGATGTGGTTGATTTCCACAATTTGGCTAAACGCAGCTACTTCATTATGACTGACTCCGGAGGCGTCCAAGAAGAAGCGCCGGCTTTAAATAAGCCGGTCTTGGTCTTGCGTGATACTACTGAGCGCCCTGAAGGAGTCGAAGCTGGCACCCTAAAGCTGGTTGGCACCCAAGAGAATGAGGTGCGTGCAGCTATGTTAGACCTACTTGAAAACAAAAACGCCTATGACTTGATGGCTAAAGCCAAAAATCCATATGGCGATGGTCATGCGGCTGAACGAATTGCGGCCGATATCGCATATTACTTTTCGGATCAAAAGCAGCCACGACCAAAAGACTTCACTTAAAAAAGTCACGAATTCATTTGTTTTGAATTCATGACTTTTTATTTTCTTTGCGTGTTTGCAAACGTTCTTTTGCTTTTTTAATCATGGAAGTTTCTTGTGCCTGAAATACGGAGCGAGTAGTCAAATAATTGAAAATACCAACGAGAATTTGGTCAATTATCTTGACGAGCAACGCGTTGAGATGGAGCCAGGAAAGACCGACTAGCATGATCAAGCTGTCTGGAATTAAACTAATAATGCGGTAGGTGAAAAAGACAATGAGCTTTTGCCATGTTGAGTGTTCATGGTCAACGTTGTTGATAAAAACAGCCTTTTGATTGAAGTAAAAAGAGGCTAAGTTTGAAATCACAAAGGCAATTGTGTTTGAAATTAAAACGGCACTATGCCACCACTTGTGCAGAACCATAAAAACCACGGTATTAATCAGTGCAGCAATAAAGCCAAAAACCATATAGACAAACAGATTACGATGCCTTTTGACGAGATTTTGACCTAAACGGTGAATTTTGGGATCAGAAGTCGAGCTGAGGTTTTTGGAAGTGATTTTTTTATCTTTAATCATTTAACTTTTCAGCCATTTCTTTTGCAGTTTTGTCAATTTTTGCAATTGCGTCATCATCAGGAGCATTTTCAATTGTTACTGGTTTGGTAACCTCTGTGGCACCAATCTTTTTAAACATTTTTTCAAAATCAAAAACATTTTCACAAAAATGGTCGGCATAAATCAGATCGCCGCTGCCCATGACAGCAAAATATTTGCCGCTTAAATCAAGTTCTTTTAGTTGCTCATAAAAGTCGGCAACGTCATCAGTCATTTTACCTTCACCATAGGTATAGGTAACAAAGATACACAGGTCACTATTTAGGTAATCGCTGGCATCAGTGAATTCTGCTTCACTGGTTTCAACTGCAAAGCCAAGGTCTTGCAAATCCTCTTCTAAAATATCAGCTATATCTGCATCATTACCAGTCATACTAGCGTAGACAATTCTAGCCTTCATGCTTTACTCATACCTTCCTATTTTTCAACTTATCATAATATTATACATAATTTCATCGTCTTGATGAAATTCTTTAGTAAAGTTTTAAAAAACGCTATAATGTTAATAAACATCATTTTACTAAGAGGAGAAGTTAATCTTGATAACAATTAAATCTGTTCGTGAACTTAAAGGGATGCAGGCTTCAGGACGACTGTTAGCTTCAATGTTTGAAGGGCTCAGAGACGTGATTGTACCTGGAATCACCACTTGGAAAATTGAGGAATTTTGCCAAGATTTTGTCAAAAGCAGGGGCGGTCGCTTGTCCGAGCAAGGCTTTGAAGGTTACAAATACGGCACCTGTATTTCTATCAACGATCAAATTGCGCACGCAACTCCCCGTAAAGATACGATTTTAAATGAGGGTGATTTGGTAAAAGTTGATGTTACATGCAATTTGAATGGCTTTGAAACGGATTCCTGTACCACTTACGCAGTGGGTGAAATTTCAGCTGAAGATCGTGATCTGATGGACACCACTGAAAAGGCAATGTACCTTGGAATTGACCAAGCAGTAGTGGGCAATCGCATAGGTGATATTGGAGCAGCGATTCAGCATTTTGTTGAAGATGAGCATCATTATGGTGACGTGAAAGAACTCGTTGGTCACGGCATTCAGCCAAGTATCCATGAAGATCCAGAAGTCCCGCACTGGGGTAAGGCAGGACACGGTTTGCGCCTGCGTGAAGGCATGACGATCACGGTTGAACCAATGGTTGAAGCTGGTGGGGATTGGCGCATTGTGCAAAAATCGGTTCCTGATCCAAATGATGATTGGGTTTTTTATGCCACTCCGGATGGTTCAAAGTCAGCGCAATTTGAACATACCTTTGCAATTACTAAGGATGGTCCCAAGATTTTAACTCTGCAAAAGCCTTATGATGGTTATGAAAAATATTTACCACACTTTGATGAAATGGATGACTAAATTGAATGGCATTAAAAACCAACAAAACTGAGAAGCGCCTTGCTTTATTTTATAAGGCCGTCTCACTTAAATTCACTCAAGGCGAAGTCTTAACTAGCGCAATTGCAATTGCCTATTATGTTTTATTTTCAATCTTTCCTTTGATCATTATTATCGGAAACATTTTGCCACTATTTCATATTAATACCGCACCAATTGCGAGCTATTTGAAACTGATTTTTCCCGATCGAATTGCCAAATTTATCATGCCAATCATTGATTCGCTGTTAAAAAGCAACTCGACTGGCTATATTTCGTTTGGTATTTTGCTTGCGCTTTGGTCCGTTTCTTCTTTGGTCAATACAATTAGAATCGGCATGAATCGGATTTACGGTGTTCGCGACATTGAACTGCGCCAAAAATGGCAGGTTACGGTTTGGACCAGATCGATTACGATTATTTTGACCAACCTGATGATTTTGGTTTTTACCTTGCTCAGTTTGACGTTGATTTTTGGTCAACAAGTTCTGGAGTTCTTGCGACCGATCTTTTCTTTTTCAGTCGGGGAAATTGAAAAAGTCTTTAATTATCGCTATCCCGTTGTGGGTATAACCCTTCTTGGCGTTTTGTACTACCTTAATTATTTTTTGCCCAATATTAAGTTAAAAAAAAGGGTAATTTGGCCAGGGGTTTTGACGACCTTGGTGGGTTGGATAATATTGTCATGGCTATTTAGTTTTTATCTGCATAATTTTCACATTAGTTGGGAAAACTATGGCATTATCGGAACCTTCATTATTTTCATGTTATGGCTCAATATTTCGTCAATTCTTCTTTTGATTGGGACATGTGTTAACGCTGCGATCGTGTCAATTAAATATGGGCAAGTGCAGTATTCTGTGGGACATTTGGCCGAGTTTGTGCAAAGAAAGCGCAACCGCCAGGGCTAGCTTCTTGCGGTTTAATTTGCTATATTAGGTTTTGATAGTTTTAAGGAAAGTGTATTGGGAATGAAAGTAAGGAAAGCCATTATTCCGGCAGCCGGACTTGGTACAAGGTTTATGCCTGTTACCAAGTCGATGCCGAAAGAAATGCTGCCAATTGTTGATAAACCAACAATTCAGTTTATTGTTGAAGAAGCTAAAAAGTCCGGTATTGAAGACATTTTAATTGTCACGGGTAAAAATAAACGTTCAATTGAAGATCATTTTGACTCAAACCCTGAACTAGAACAGAATTTGCAGGAAAAGGGGAAAACGGGACTATTGAAAATGTCCCAAGAAATTACTCATCTGGGAATTAATATTTATTACACTAGACAGCCATATCCAGCGGGTTTGGGTGATGCCATTGCCCGGGGACGCAGCTTTGTTGGCGATGAGCCCTTTGTGGTAATGCTGGGCGATGACCTAATGATGGATAAAGAGCCCCTGACCAAGCAGTTAATTGAGCGCTATAATGAAACGCACGCTTCCACAATCGCTGTTATGCCCGTTGAACATGAGGAAGTTTCAAAATACGGGATTATTGAGCCGGAAAATGAGATTGTTCCGGGTCTGGTTAACGTGAAGTCGTTTGTCGAAAAGCCGGAGATTGATGAGGCTCCAAGTGACTACGCAATTATCGGTCGTTACCTACTTACCCCAGAAATTTTTGCGATTTTAGCTGAGCAAAAACCTGATAAGGGCGGCGAGATCCAGTTGACAGATGCGATTAACACCATGAATAAGACCCAAAGGGTCTTTGCGCACATCTTTAAGGGAATCCGCCACGACGTGGGCAACAAGGAAAATTACTTGGAAACCTCGATTGAATATGGCTTGCAGCACCCGGAAACTAAAGACCAATTACGTCAATATATCATTGAACTTGGACAAAAATTGCAGGCTGAGGATAAAAAATAAAATAATAGCAAGGGAAATTGCCGCTAAGGCAATTTCTTTTTTGTCTAAAATTTTTCTTAATCTGATGCAAATTTCTATTTTCACAAGCTAAAATTCGATATGATTCAACTTGAATATTTTGCTAGGAGAATAACTTAATGAAAGACATTTATGTAATTGCGGCCAAGAGAACGCCTTTTGGCCGTTATCGCGGCTTATGGAATGATCAAGCTTCCATTGGTTTAGGCAAGATGGCCTTAAAAGAAACCTTAAAGAGCATTGGTCTTGCAGCCACAGAACTTGACGCACTGCTAATGGGCAATGTTTTAAGTGCTAATTTAGGTCAAAATATGGCCAGACAGGTTGCCTTAGGTGCGGGCATGAAAACTACCAGCAGCTGCGTTACCATTAATGAAGTATGCGGCTCAAGCTTGAAGGCAATGCGTTTGGCCCAAGGTCAAATGGAATTAGGCGACTTTGAACTG
>CALYQE010000045.1 GCA_945281075.1 uncultured Lactobacillus sp.
TAACATATTAAATACGCAAATGTGGGGCAACAAAACAAAAGAGAATAATTTTATCAAAAAAAGGACCTGAAAAATGCGGTTTGAATTTTGTTAAAAGGTGGTGATTAAAGAAATGCTTTTTCTGTTCACAAATATCTTTATTTTATTTAAATTTTTATAAATGGTATGCCGCATCCGAGAACTTTATATCTTAGAGACGACTTTTATGCATATCCGTTAGCTAGAACACTGCTTACGACCAAGTGAATTTGGAAACTAAAAAGTCGCTAGTCAAAAAAATAGCGCACATAATGCTCTTCGCCATTCAAGTTTTCCTATTTTCGAATCTGAACAATCTTTTCAATAATCATTTCCACAAAGAGTGAAACTAGTGATTGCGTATCAATTGAAGAATTATAAACAAATGCTTTACCCGGCAATACAATGCAGTGTTTAAACTGCTTTCTTAGCGGAGTATCAGGATTAAAAGTTATAAGATAGGTTTTTTTAAGCCGATGCAATGTTTCCGAAAGGTATTTCTTTATAGAAGTTTCATCTCCGCTTACTGAAAATAAAACAAATGCATCGCTATTTTCCATTAGCCCACTCCAGTGGGAAGCTGTAACATAATTGTCGGTATAAAAACTGGGCTTATTTAAGTCATGCAAGCCCATCGCCAATTGCTTGGCCGGAATACTTGAGTAATAAATGCCCATCAGAAAGCTCTGACGAGCTTTTAACAAGTCATTGGCCAAGTTCTCTAACTCAGTTTTATCAATATTCTTAAAATCAGAAACAGCTTTAATATATTCTTTTAAAAAAGTCGATTTATTGTTCCCAGAATAATCCTGCTGCAATAAAAAGTTCTTTAACTGAAATTTAAATTCCTTAAAACCATCATATCCTAATTTTTTACAATATCTTTGAACTGAAGCAATTGAAGTTTTAGAATCGGTAGCTATTTTTTGGATAGTTAGCAGTTGAATATGCGTTGGTTGCTGCAAAACAACTTCATATATTTTCTGATCAGATTTAGACAAAATATCATTTTTGGGTTTTAAAAAGTCTTTTAATTTCATGCTTTTCTCCTTTATATGATAATTTTATCACTTTTTTTGGATTTTTTATAATTGGGTATTGTAAGCGATAACACTCCGTGCTAATATAACGATGTAAAAAATATCATTTTTCATGTTAAAATTATCATTAATTGAAATATTCTATAAAGGAGAATTCACATGGACTACCATAATCTAGCTAAAGAGATAGTAGAAAATGTTGGTGGAGCAAAAAATATTAAAAGTGTCACTCACTGTATGACGCGTTTAAGATTTTCTCTAAAAGATGTCTCAAAAGCAAATAAAGACGCTTTAGACGATCTTGATGCTGTACTGGGCGTTGTATATGCTGGCGAGCAGTATATGGTTATTTTAGGATCAAACTTAATTCCAACATATAATGCCGTCGTTAAAGATTACGACTTGACAACTGAAAAACCAATTGATGAAAATCTTGATGCTCCCCAAAACACCAAATGGACCTGGAAAAACGCGGGGAGCAAGATAATCGATTTTATTCAGGCTTCGGTAACGCCAATGATTCCTGGTTTAATTGCTGGCGGCATGTTTAAAGTTGTGTTAATACTCATTACCACGTTTATTAATCCAGACTTTGCAAAAACATCCAGCTATATGCTGCTATCAGCAATCGGTGACGCACCGTTTTATTTTATGCCCGTAGTTGTTGCATATGGTGCTGCAACTAAACTAGGAGGAACACCGGCATATTCAATGATGGCAACAGCATCGCTTCTATATCCCACTTTCCATGACTTAGTGAACCAGTTAGCAACGAACCCTCATCTCGCTTCGCCGACATTATTTGGTTTGCCCGTAAAAATACTCAACTATGGAACTTCGCTGCTACCTGCCCTCCTGATTTCCATCGTAGCTTACTTTACGGAAAAATACTTAAACAAAATTGTTCCCGGCATATTTAAGTCAATCTTTGTCGGAATGGGAACTATTTTTGTATCAGGTTCTTTAGGTTATTTAATACTTGGACCTTTAGGAAACTATCTAGGTCAAGTTATCGCTTCAGTTGTACTATTTTTAAGCAGAACAGTTGGACCACTTGCAGTAGGTTTATTGGCAGCTGTTTTGCCTTGGTTGGTAATGACGGGAATGCACACGGTTTTATCACCTTTCATGCCCCAACTTATCAGCAATCCTGGCTATGATCCAATTCTGCGGCCAGCTTACCTCTTGCATAATATGTCTGAAGGCGGAGCAAACATCGGTGTTGCTTTAAAAACAAAGGACGAGAAGTTAAGAAGCCAGGCTTGGTCACTAGCTGTCGGAGCAATTGTCGCCGGAGTCACAGAGCCTTCACTATACGGTATTAATTTAAAATACCGCAAACCAATGTATGGCGTTATGGCTGGTGGATTTGCTGGCGGCGTAGTTGCCGGCTTACTTGGCGCAAAAGCCTACATCATGGGTTATTCGAACATTTTAGCCTTGCCGATTTTTGGCAACACCATTATTGCCATCGTTGCCGGAATCATTACTTCAATTGTTGTGGCAGCGGTCGTAACCTATGTATTAGGCATCGATGAAAAGAAAACCACGCCAAAAGTCACTGAACCAGTTCATCAAACTTTTGCAGATGACGAAATTGTTGCAGTCGCCGATGGACGTATTGAGCCCTTAGAAGACGTGGCTGATAAGGCATTTTCCTCTGGCGCATTAGGCAAAGGCATAGCTTTTATACCTAAAGGAGACTTTATATGTGCACCCGCAAATGGTAAAGTAACCGCCCTGTTTCCAACCGGACATGCTTTTGGCGTGACCACAAAATCAGGCGTAGAAATTTTAGTACACATCGGCATTAATACTGTGGAATTAAACGGAAAAGGGTTCGATGTTTTGGTTCACCAAGACGACGAAGTTCGTGCTGGTGAACCAGTAATCAGAATAAATCGCAAGCTAATTACTGATGAAGGATTTGATATCACGACAATGCTAGTAATTACTAATAACCATAATGAACACATCGACCTGATAAGTTCTGGTGATGTATCAGTCGGAGATATATTAAATAAAGGAGAAAACTAAAATGACTAAAGAACTACCAAATGATTTTTTATGGGGTGGTGCCACTTCAGATTTTCAGTATGAAGGTGGATATAATGAAGACGGTCGCGGGCTTTCAACTCATGACTTTGAGAGCAATGGTTCTCCCGAGCATCCTCGTCATCACACTATGATGCTGCCTGATGGAAAACTCATAAATCCTAAAAGTTCTTTCATGGATGCCGAAAGTGTTCCTAAAAATGCCAAACCGGTTTTGCTAAAGGACCAATATTACCCGAGTCATCAAGCCGTTGACTTTTATCACCATTACAAAGAAGACATTAAACTGATGGCTGGAATGGGCTTTAACGTTTATCGCTTCTCTATTTCCTGGAGCAGAATTTTTCCTAATGGTGATGAAACAGAGCCAAATGAAAAAGGACTTCAGTTTTATGACAACGTCCTAAAAGAGCTTGAAAAGTATCATATTCAACCACTAATTACAATTTGTCATGATGAAATGCCAGTTCACTTGGCTGAAAAATATGATGGCTGGAATTCCCGAAAAGTAATAGATTTTTATGTCAATTATGCCAAAACTTTGTTTACTTATTTTGGCAAAAGATGCAAATATTGGCTGACCTTCAACGAAATTAATGCTGTAAGAGGCTTTGGTCCAACGGGAGTTCACGAATCCACTGGTAAAAACAGATACCAAGCAGCTCACAACATGTTTGTTGCCTCCGCAAAAACAGTTCTCTTAGGTCATAAAATGATGTCAGGAAGTCAGTTTGGTGCCATGTACGCGCTAAGCGCTTGTTACCCTGCCACCTGCAAGCCGGAAGATGTTTTTCATAATTTAGAGCAGCAAAGAGAAAATTGGTACTTTGTCGACACAATGGGTAGGGGTTATTATCCCCGTTATGCAGATTTAATTTTGCAGCATCATGGAATCAAAAATCTGGCCCAGATTGCCATGGAACCAGAAGATAAGCAGATTCTCAGGGACGGACAGCTCGACTACATTTCTTTTAGTTACTATCGTTCCAATCTCTCAAAGGATGGAGATAAATGGTTTAACGTAGGCGGATCATCTAATCCTTACTTAAAAGAATCACCTTGGGGCTGGGGATTAGATCCACTAGGCTTAAGATACACAATGAATTTAATTTACGATCGCATTCAAAAACCGATATTTATCGTTGAAAATGGCCTCGGTTCAATTGATCACCCAGACGAAAATGGCAATGTGAATGATGATTATCGTATTGATTATTTGCAAGAGCATTTATCCGCTATGGCTGATGCAATCAATATTGATAAAGTTCCTTGTCTCGGCTACACAATGTGGGGTCCAATAGACCTAGTATCGCTTTCAACGGGCGAAATGAAGAAACGGTATGGCTTTGTTTATGTTGACATGGACGATCTCGGAAACGGAAGCTTAAAGCGAATTCCTAAGAAATCGTATCAATGGATGAAACACGTCATCGAAACTAATGGCAAAGCATTAGATGAATAAGAAAAAGCGTGCTTTATAAAGTAAATCCCCTCAGTTGGACTAAATCCAATTCAGGGGATTTTTTTAATTAAACCTAGAATTCAGGGCAAACTAAAAGGCTTCATCCCGAAATAAAAACGGAATAAAGCCCCACAAAATAGATGAGCCGAAATTAGCCTCCTGATTTAAGAACAAACTTCACAAGCGGATTGGTTCTCGAAGTTCACCTTCATTACTAATCAACCTTAAAAAGCAAATTGTACAAAGCTCCATAAAGATTTGCATCATTTTTAAATTTAGCCGGTACAATTTCTGGCTTGGTTAAAGTTGAACCGATAACCGGGTTTAGGTTGTTAACCAGTTGATCATAAACCAGATTTATTCTTTCAATCAAAATTGGTTGAGAACTGATTCCACCACCAATCGCAATTTTGTTTAAGTCCACAACTGTTTGCAGGTTTAAAATCAAAGACGCCAGATTTAAACAATACTGATCAAAAATTGCCACCGCTTCAGGGACTTGTTTTTTAATTGCTTCAAAAGCGTGCAGACCATCATTTTTGTTAGCATAATCAAGTTTTTGGTTAACCTCGCGAACAAAACGAACAGCTGATCGAAGCGTGCCAATACTCCCCTGCATGTTTTTAGGATGAGATATATCATTGATCATCAAACTAATTTCTCCAGCCTGAAAATGTGCCCCATGCAATAGGTGACCGTCAACAATTATGCCGCCACCAACGCCAGTACCTAAAGTAATGGTTGCGCAATTTTTTTCGCCTTTAAGGTTGCCCAACCAGTTTTCGGCGAGAACAGCTGCCTTGCCGTCATTAATTATGGTAACTGGGAATTTTTTGCCTTGATAAATTTTTCCAAAATCTATTCCATCAAGATATAGAATCGCACCACCAAAACGAATCTTAGTTTTTTCAATCTTACCTGGCGCGCACATTGCTAATCCACTGATATTTTGAGAGTGTTTCGCGACAATTTGGTCAATTTCGCTGAGAAACTTCTGTTTATTATCCGGAGTACTTATTTTTCCCTTTTCAATAATCTGACCAGATTCTTTAATATGCGCAAACTTAATTTCAGTTCCGCCAATGTCAATGCTCAAATAACTTTTCATATTTCCCCTTCAGATAGATGATATCGAGATAATAACGCTAATCTTAAAACGTTATTTTAGAACATTACCGCAAACTTTTCACTTTTTTATCTACAACCAGAACAGCTTTTCATCTGCTCAAAATTTTAAAATATCGGGTCGTTTTACTTCACGCAATTGCTTTTTTTATTTTTGACTAACTATTTCCTTAACCGCGACACGGCCGGAATAGATACAGTAGCCCGCTTCAGACCCAGGAACATTTACCCCATAAGTATCGCCAACCAATACTGCAGAAGCATCAGATCCAATAGCATACAAATTATCAATTTTGCGACCCTGATCATTTAGAACTTCATTTTTGCGGTTTACTCTTAAACCGCCCATCGTGCAATAAGCTCCGACGCCTAATTCAAAAGCATAAAATGGTCCTTTTTTAACAGAATATAGGTAGTTGGCTGGTTTTTCAAAATCTTTATCCTCGCCAGAAGCGACCAGCTCATTGTAACGCTTAATTGTCGCTTCCAGTTCAGGCAGGTCCAGCTTTTTAGCTAAATCGCCAACCGTATCTGCTTTAGTTAAAAATGAAAGATTGTTTGCTTCTGCTTCTTTAATCATGCCTTTTAATTGGTCAAGTCGAGTCCGTTCAGACAAAGGCTTTAAACTTCTTGGCAATTTGTTTTCCGCAAATTCGTTAATTGTTGCCTGATCTAAAATTGCATAGACTTTTTCTTGTCTGATAATTGCGTTACCAGCATGAGCCCAAATTCTAAATACACTTTCATCAACGAATCGATTTCCTACTTCATTTACCCATAGTGGAGCCATTTCACAACTGGCAATTCCAATATCGGTTTTCCAGAATTTAAAGGCAGGAACAGAATCCTCCTTGATTTGTCCGCCGAACATCATTGCCATGCCCAAGCCAAATTTCTTGGCGCCAGCTTCCCAAGCGAGTCGAAGTCCTGTTCCATCGCTTTTACCGGAATTCATCGGTACAATTCGATTCGAGTTCGAATTAAAATATTTAGTTAGCATTTCTCGATTATTTAAATACCCGCCTGTTGCTAGAATTACGGCCTTGGCTTCAATCTTCTGGATCTTTTTACTGGCAAAATCTTCGACAAACACGCCAGTAATTTTTCGCTTCTGATCCTGCAGCAACTCAGTAACAGCAGACGAAGTAATAAATTCAACGCCCCGCTTTTTGGAATATGGCTGCATGGCATCATGAATAGCATGATTCCCCAGACCTTCAAAAAGATGCCAGGTGTTCAGTCCTGCTCCCAAAGTAGCAACACCTTTAAATTTGACTCCTAATTTTTCTAACCATTCAACATTGTTAGCTGATTCGTTAATATAATCCTTCCAGATTTGCGTATCCGCTTCAAAATGAGAAAATTGTTGTTCATCGTGCAAGAGATCAACCCCAGATATTTCAATACCTTGATTTTTTTGCATTTTACTGCCAATAGCAAAAACACCTTCAACGTAGTTTCCTGAACCACCAGTTGTTCTTCCCTTTTCAATTACTAAAGTTTTTAAACCTTTACTTGCTGCCTCAGCAGCTGCTGCCTGACCTGATAAGCCAGAGCCGATAATTACTAAGTCATATTGTTTTTCTTTTGCTAACATTGTATTGCCTCACTTATTATTGTTAAATATCTATTATTTATTTTCTTGAAAAACGCTAACAATGTTAATATATAGATAACAGTAAACATTGTACAATTAGTATTTAGATTTTTAATCATTGTGAAGAAGCAATAATTAGTAAAATGGACGAAAAACTGCTACACCAAATTTTATTGACAGTTGAAGAAGTAAAAACAGTAAGCGAATTAGCAAATCGACTTTATTTAAGTCAACCGTATGTTAGTCAGTTGATCTCGAAAGCCGAACAGCATTATCACGTTCAACTGGTAAACCGTAAGAAGATTCCAATTTCATTGACTCTAGCTGGTAAAGAGCTGGTTAAAGGAATGGAAAGAATTATTAACGACCGTAAACAGATTGAACAAAACCTCGAACAGTATTCTTTAAAGCGACAGTCTCTTATTAAAATTGCCTTGACGCCAATTTGGATTTCGAGTAAAACTTCTAAACTGATTGCTGAACTACAACAAAGTTTTCCTAACATTCAATTTGAAATTTATCGTGTTTTTACCTCGGCTGATTCTGTTAAAATGCTTGAAAACAGGAGCGTAGATATTTTTTGGGGCGCACTGCTTCATGATCAAGGTCTCATATCAACATACTTATATCGTTCAGCAGCATGCATAATCATTCCTCCCTCTCATCCCTTATATGAAAAAGACCAAACAGAAATTCAGTTTTCATCTTCAAAGTTTAACCAGCTTAATGGCAGTGAAATGGTAACCCTAACGGACAACTCAGCTTTTCAAAAAATTGTTGATCACCTTTTCGAAGATGACGGCATTAAATTCAATAAAAAGATTAAAGTCAACGACTTTATCGGAGCTGGTCAACTTGCACTTGATGGTTTTGGAATAACGGTTACCTTAAATGATGTTCTTGATTATCTCCATAAAGACGACAGAAAATACAATATAATGCAAATCCCTACAACTATTATTAACTTAGATGTGGGAATTAGCATTAATGAAGATTCATCGGCACAAGTTAAAAGCATTGCTAAAAAGCTCTGCGATATTTTGATTGATCACTATTAAATGATATGACACCCAAATTTGTCGTAAACTCGGGGATCACATCAAAAAACAATGCCCTTTCAAATTTATTTAATGGCAGATGAATTGATTTATTTTTTAATTCTTTTAGTAAAGAAATTGCCTGCATACATAATAATTAATGGCACAAAAATAGCTATATATGTATCATTTATACCAAATGGATCTCCCAATGAGTACCATACCGTCGTGAATATTGTTGTACCTATTAAAGCAGTATTTGCTACCTTTGTATTGTTAAAAGCTGGCAGGTAAAATGCAAGTACGGCCACAATAGCAATAGATACACGTAGTGCTTTTGCAAAAAATGACAAAGCTAAAATATTAGGAGAAATAAACATAAAAACTAAAGGAAACAATCCAACTATTATTGAAATTACTTTAGTTACATGTAACTGCTTGGTTTCGTCAGGCCGCCAATGGGGCACGTAGAAGTCATTAACAATTAAGGCAACTATAGCTAATGAACAGGCACTGACTCCGATAAATACACTAGCTAATAAGCCTATAGCACTGATACATGCAAAAATTATATTCATTTTACCTAAAAATACTGGCAAAGCATATAAAGGATTTAAATGAGGAAAAAGTGCTTTAGCATAAACTCCAATTAGTCCTAATGCTATACCAAAAGGCACTATCAAAATGGCGGCTAAAAAAGATGCTTTCTGGGCATTTTTTGCCGAGGAAGTCGATGATATCGCTTGAGCAATAAATTGCGTTGAAAATACGGCACCTGTAGAAGTAAGAATCCAACCTATAATGGTGGCCCAGCCGATTTTTCCGGCAGGACTAAAATAAAATGTGGACAAGTTTTTTACTGGATTACCAGTTTTATGAGATAAAACCAAAGCTGTAGCAAATATGATTAAAACGCAGCAATATTTTGCAAAAGTGTGAATCATTGTCGTCTTGGCTACGCTTTTCATACCGCCAATACTAAAATATATTGTACTTACTACAGCAATTATTATCATTGACGGTACTAAATTGGTTCCTAAAATTTCATGTAACACACTTGCACCACTAAAGTACGTGTTTAAATTAAGCATCAGCATAGCATAAATCATTATGATGGAAACGATCATTTGTGTTGAGCGTCCATATTTTTGTTTAATAGCGCCTGAAATTGTAAAACTACCTGTTTTATATAATTTCTTTACAAAAAAGCAGCCATACATTATAAAGCCTATAGCTGCTGCAAAAACGGACCACGCAGCAGCAAAGCCACTGGTAAATGCTCTTTGAGCTGTTCCCACCACAGCCATGATCCCATTGTAATTAGAGAAAATCATCACCGCCACTACAAAGTATGGTAATGACTTACCACCTTGCATGAAATCCAAATTAGAGTGACCACTCCATTTATAACTTAAATAAGCGGTAATCAAGATATATATAATGACTGCCGACAAAATAATAAATGAAGAGTTTTTATTAAGTATTTCCATAATATATTCCTCCGTTAAAAAAGTGCAAGTAAAGTAACCTTAGCTTGCACTTTTAAATTAGTATTTAGATTTCATTGATATTGATATTCTTTAAACCACTGTCCAAGACACCTTTTGCAATTGTCTCTTTGCTTTCTGCAGTTAATGGCAAAACTGGTTTGCGCATATGGGCATTATCAAAGACTCCTCTATCAACTAAAACCTGTTTTAACCGAGCATGGGCTTCACCAGAAGGCTGCCCTCCTCTATAAATGGCTCTTTCGACAGGGAAAATCTTATTATCAATTTCATGTAATTCTTGACATGAACCTTGACGGTAAACTTTAAAAGCTTTTGTAATTAATTCCGGAATACAACCGGCAAATCCTAAGACTGCACCATCCATTCCCGGAAACAGTGAATTGCAGATAGTTTCGTCATGACAAGTAAGCAAGGCAGTTTCAGGGCTTACCTTTCTTAGTGTCCTTACTTCTTCTTCATAAACTGACTGCACACGGGTACCCATCTTTATGGCTTTGACATGGGGTATTTCTGTACACATTTTTACTAATGTATCCAGCGGATAAAAAGCTTTTGTAGTTGCTGGATAAAGGTGAATAACAATATCAATGTCTGCACCTTCTGCGACTTCTTTGACCCAATCAAATGGTGACTTTGGATTCATCCCAAATCTCAACCACATATGAGGTGGCATTAATAAAATACCGTCTGCGCCGGCTTCTTTAGCATCTTTAGCCGTTTCAATTGCTTCTCTCGTGTTTTCGCTGCTAACACCAGAAACAATAGTCATCTTATCTCCTACTTCATCGGCGGCAATAGCAGTAACTCTTTCTCTTTCTTCTCTAGTTAAAGCTGTGATTTCCCCTGTATGACCATTCGTAACAATTCCTTTAATGCCATCATCATAAAATGAAGCTAACCAACGTAAATATCTTCTAAACTCAAGTTCATTAATTGAATCATCATCATTCATTGGAACAGATATAGCTGGAAAAATTGTTTTGAAATTCTTAATTTTTGACATTTTAATACTCCTAACAAGTCTTACGGCTTACAAATTTGGTATTTAGTATTTCATGTTTGACAGCAACATTCTCAAGCTTTTCAATTTTAGAAATTAATAAGCTTAATGACCTCATCGAAATATTTTCGATAGGGAAATTTGTAGCACTAATTTGTGTTTGAGAGAGATTGCTCATACTGCAGCCAGCCAAACTAATGATTTTGATATCTTTAGGAATTTTGAAACCATGATCTATTAGATATTGCATAGAACCTAATGCCTGTGTATCATTTGAAACCAAAAGTCCATCAATTTCAGGATATTCTGCCATTAATTCACCAGTCAAATCGTAACCTGCATCATTAAAAGACTTCGGATACTCATTTAAGTTTTTAGCTAAAGGCGGTTTTTTTAATTGCTTTATTTTCTTTTTGAATGCATCCAATTTTTCTAAATATGATTCATCTTGAATAAAACCGTTAATCAAACCAATAGATTTAACACCAATATTAAGCAATTTATTGACCGCAATATCGACGCTTTGTTTATAATTAATTGACACACTGTTTAAATGATTATCCACATTTCTAAAAACTTGTATAATCGGCGTTCCGCTCACATCTATATCTTCAAGTAAATTATTATTTTTACCAGTTGAGGTAATTAAAATGCCATCAACCAGACTAAATCTCATTCTTTCTAAAAGATCTATTTCCTTTTCAGGATTATCATCCGAAATTCCAATAATAATTTTATAGTCAACTGCATTTGCATTTTTTTCTGCTTTTTGCACAAAGTCCATAAAGATGCTATATTGCAGGTTCGGAACAATTATTCCTATAGTTCTTGTTTTTCCTTTTTCGATAACTTTTTTCAATAGTTTTGGATCATAACTCAACATTTTAGCAACATCCAATATTCTTTTTTTGGTATCTGGATGTACATATGGAGAATTATTGAGAGCTCTTGAGACAGTACTTTCATTCACATGAGCCATCTTTGCAATATCTTTTAATGTTGCCATAAATACCTCTACCTAACAGTAACTATGTAAAGAAATAAATAATATTATTTTATTAGTAAGCGCTTGCATTGTCTTTACGATTTCTATACTAACTTATATCAATAAAATTAGCTATAAAATACGGATATCCTGCATTTTCTTGCAGAGTTATTTAATAGATTACGTGACTGACAAAAATTGAATAATTTATTCTGAAACTGTTTTTAATTAAAACAGTTTGAAGAATGTAAAAACTCATATGAATTATCAAAAAAATCCTGAATTTTTTAATTTTCAGGATTCATTTTAATCAACAATTTCAATATATTTATACTGTGATATTATTAGACTAATGTCATTTTTTAATAATGCGTAGATCTTTTCTTTACAATCAACACTTTTCAAGATAAACGATGCTAAACGTCCAACTTCATTTATTACTTTTTTTTACTATAGAAGCAATGCCTGCCATAATATTTAAGTATTGCTTTTCATTTTCCACAAAAGAATCATTATTAACAATAATATCAGCTATATCTTTCACCTTCAATGCTCCATGTTTAATCTTAAACTGGTCTTTTTTCTTAGTTCGTTCAATTATTTCATCAAAAGTATAGTTTTCACCATTATCGACAGTTTGTTTTTTAAACTCACGTTTTGCCCTAACCTCGAGAGGAGCCTCAATATAAATATTAAGCATCTTTGCACCGAGTTCTTTTTTCAAGTATGCTCCAAGTTCTGAACGATACAGACTTTCTATTGAAGCATAGTGAGTTCCGGCTTCCTGCATTTTGCCAATTAGACGATACAGAAATTCGCGAAAAACTTGATCAATATTGTTTGCATATAGTCTGGTAAAATCGTCTTCTGCAGGGTGCCCAGTGAATTGGTAATTGCGTTCCAGCATCATCTCTTTTTCAATAGCAATAATCTTCATTCGCTTTATGCCGATGCTGTCAAAATAAAGTCCTGCTGCAGATTTGCCGCATTCACTTAGTCCACCTAGTGAGAACATGCCTTTGACATAATCTTTTCTCTTCGCAAATTGTTCATCAGAAATGTTCATAATAAGCTCCTCTCATAAAAAAGAAATGGCTAAAACCATTTCAATTGAATTTTAAAAATGCAATTATATATTCTACCAGTTTATATTTCACTTTGCAAGCGATTTCACGAAGGCTGATTATAATTGCCTTATTTTTGTAATTATTACGACTTATCAGTAATAGCTTTTATTTGACGTCAACAAAAATGCAAATTCTGGGTCAATGTTTAAGTGTCTTTAATAAATTGTTTTCATCATTATGGAATGCGTAAGAATAATTACTGATTTTTAGCAAAAAAGACTCCCATCATTATTGATGGGAGTCTTAATTAATATACAAATTAAAATTATTTCATTTGTTCTTGAACTTCAGCAGCAAAGTCTTCTTGCTTCTTTTCAA